>DAITMY010000093.1:0-8262 GCA_036834925.1 Asticcacaulis sp. | reverse complement strand
ACACGAACGGATAGCGACGCGCGAAGGCCGGCAAATAGGCGTCCGAGCGGAACTCGCCGCGCGGCGACAGGAACAGGTTCTGACCTTGGCTGAGGCCCATGGCCGCCACCGGGGTCTTGTTTTCGCCGATGAACACCACCGGATAGCTCAGAGCGGCGGCCGGGAATTCGGCGACCGTGATCGGCACCACATTGGTCTGGGCGACAAAGGCATAGGGAGCCTCAAGACGCTTAACGCCCAGATTGCTGTGCAGCTCGGGGTTCAGCGGCTCGGGGTTCTTGTAGAACAGCACGTTGCCGGAAAGCTGGCCACCGGCCATTTGAGTTTGTTCCATAGTCGCCATCTTTGTGTAAGCGAGAAAGAAGAAAGTCCGCTTCTAGCCCAGCTTCGCGAGAGGGGCAATGCACGCTCTGTCTCGCGCGAACGGCAATCGACCAAAGTCGGCTTTTCGACGAAAAAAGCCCCGGAAACCGCGGCATCCGCGACCTCCGGGGCTTTTGTTTTGGGGCCTTAGACCCGGCTTAGGGTTGGGTCGGCAGGGTAAAGCGCACTTCAGCCCCCGGCCCCAGCGGCCATTCGAAATAGGCCCAGCCCACCACAATCGCGACGCCAAAGATCATCAAGGCGACAGAATAAGGGATCATCAGCGCCATCAAACTGCCGAGGCCAAAGTCCTTGTTCCAGCGCTGACAGAAGGTCAGGATCAGCGGGAAATAGACCATCAACGGAGTGATAATGTTGGTGACACCATCGCCCACGCGATAGGCCGCCGTGGTCATTTCCGGGCTAACGCCCAGCAGCATCAGCATCGGCACCAGGATCGGGGCCATCAGCGCCCACTTGGCACTGGCCGACCCGATCAGGATATTGGTCAGTGCCGAGAAGGCTACAATCGCCGCCAGCAGCAAAGGCAAGGGCATGTCTTGCGATTTAAGGAAGTCCGCGCCGTTGACCGCCAGGATCAGACCGAGGTTCGACCAGCTGAACATGGCGACAAAATGCGCGATGAAAAACGCCAGAACGAGAAAGTAGGCCATGGTGCCCATGGACTCGCTCATCATCTGAACGATGTCCCGGTGGGACTTGACCGTCCCGACTGCCGCGCCATAGGCCCAACCGCTGAGCAGGAACAACAGGAAAAACCCGCCGACCAGCGACTTGTAGAACGGCGACATCTGGGCACCCTCGTCCGCCGCTTCATCAATCAGCGGGGTCCCGGGGCCAAGGGTCAGCACCAGCCAAATCCCGACAACGAACAAAATAGCCAGTCCGGCCCACAGCAGGCCTCTCTTTTCGTTCCCCGACAGATCGGCATCCGTGCCGGCCAAAGCCTGTGCCTCTTCTGGCATCACTTGTTTCTTCAGGCGCGGCTCGATGATGACGTCGGTCACGAACCAGATTGCCGGAAGGAAAAAGACTGTCATCCCCGCGATAAAGAACCAGTTGCCCGCAAAATTCGCATCCCAACCCGGTAGCAACAGTTCTGCGGCCGGTTCCGTGATCCCGAGCAACAGCGCATCCAGCTGACCCGGGAACAGATTGGCCGAAAAGCCGCCGGAAACCCCGGCAAAGGCCGTGGCGATCCCGGCAATCGGGTGACGCCCCACAGCGGCGTAAAGCAGACCCGCCAGCGGGATCAGCACCACATAGGCCGCATCTGCCGCCAGGTTCCCAACCATAGCCACAAGCGCAATAATCGGCGTCAGCAGGAACGTCGGAGCGCCACGCACCCCCGCCCGCATCGCCGCTGCGAAAAGGCCTGTTTTCTCAGCCACACCCGATCCAAGCAGCACCACCAGCACATAGCCCAGCGGGTGGAAGTGCGTGAAGGTGGTCGGCATATCGACCCAGAGCTTGTTCAAATTCTCGGGCGAGAACAGGCTCTGCGCAGCGATGATCACGGGCGCGCCGCTCTCATCCTTATTGATTGGGTGCGTGACCGAAAGCCCCATCATCGCGGCGACGACCGACCCGGCCATCAGGATGATGATCAGCAGTATAAAAATGAACACCGGGTCCGGCAGCTTATTGCCGGTTTTCTCGATCCAACCAAGGATCCCCTTTTGTGTCGGAGCAGCGCTTGCCGCGGTCATGTCCCCTCCATTGAGTAAGCTGTTATTTTGTTACGTTGTTGAAACAGAATCTCGGACAGTTCACGGTTTTTCAACCCTGTAATTTTCAAGCCTCCTGTTTTTTTCCCCAAACATGCGAAAAAGGCTGCCTGAGCGGTGCCAGACAGCCTTGTTTGCGTTCACATTTTCGTCAGCTTGCCAGACCTTAGAAGCTCCAGGTCAGGCCCCCGCGCACCGAGCGCCCGGGCAACGGCACCAGATCTTTGAGGAACGAGGTATGCTCGCGAGCCTCTTTGTTGCCGAGATTGCGGCCCTCTAGGAACAAAGTCAGGCCCGAGGCCGGGACCGGCTTGACCGACACAAACAGGTTCACCAGCGTGTAGCCATCAGTCGGCAATTCATCCTTGGCCACGCGGGTCTGTTTGCCAACGCGGCGCGCTTCAAGGGATGCAGTCCACGGCCCCTTATCGAGCGTGGCCTTGGAATTGAGTGCCCATGGGGCCATGCGGGCCGGATTCCCTAGGTTGGTCTTGCCGCGCATCCAGTCAAAGCCGCCGTCCAGACGCAAGCGGGCATCCCCCGATTGCCAAGCCGTCCAGCGGGCTTCGGCTTCAAACCCGTGGAACCGGGCATCGGTCTGCACATACTTATGCTTAGGCAGCCCGTCTTCCTTTTCGCCGGTGGGGCGCAGATCAATGAAGCCATCATAGCGGCTGACATACGCATGCAGATCCACGTCCAAATTGGCCAGCTCATAGTGCGCTGTCGCCTCAAGGCTGTTGACCACCTCGGACTTTAACGACCGGTCGCCGACTTCATAGCTGGCGGTGGCCGGATGCGGCCCCTTGGCAAACAGCTCGGCCTCTGTCGGGGCACGGCCACTGCGGGAGGCGCTCACACCAATAAAGCTGTTGTCCGACGGCCGCATAAACACGCCCATCGACACCGACGTGTTGGAAAAGCTGCGCGAAGCAGAGGCCGCCTTCAAGGTCCGGCGATCAAACCGCAGGCCGCCTTCAAGGCCCCAGTTACCCTCTTCGTAACGCTGAAGGGTAAAGACCCCAACTTCACGAATGTCGGTGGACGGAACAAAGGCTTCTGCACCTTTGGCTTTGAAATCACGGCTCAGCCCCTGAAGGCCGACCGCCCCCTTCCAGCCATTGCGCTCGGCTTGGACCAACTCCAGACGGCCCTCAACCCCAGTCGAGTCGAACACAGTACCGGTCTCTGTGCCCTCGAATTCCGTGTGGGTATAGTCGGTGTAGCCAAGATTGAAGCGCGTCTTGGCAAACGGTCCAAAGTCAGTCCGCACTTCACCGCGCAAATCATAACGGGTCTGTTTCAGACGGATCGAGACGGGTTCTTCGCCGTGCTCATGGTCATGGTCTTCATCGTGGTCATGGTCATGGTCGTGGTCGTGATCATGGTCATGGCCTTCATCATGATCTTCGTCATGATCGTGCTCGCCGTGACTATGCACCGGAACGCCATAGCGGCTTTGTGTCTGCTTGGCCGCCAACCCGATAAAGCCCCAATCACCAAGGTAAGACAGACCGCCCCCAAACTCCGTCAATCGGGCGAAGCTGTTATCGACCTTTTTGCGAGTGTCGGGCTCTTCGCCTTCCTTATCGGTCAGACGGCGCGACTCCGGCCCCACCGGCGTCTTGAAATCATCCGCACGACGGCGCACGGCATCAAGACTAAAGACCCAAGGCCCCTCGCCGCCGGTCAGGCTCACCGCCCCGTGCAGGCTCTTGTCGACACTGGCCCCTTGCAGGGCGATACGGCCGTCAAGACCATCCACCGGCACTTGGGTCGGGATCCGGTCATCAATCACATTGACCACGCCGCCTACCGCACTGCCGCCATAGGCCAGAGCTGAAGGCCCACGCAGCACCTCAATGCGTGACGCCCCAGCAGGGTCCGACGCCACCGCATGGTCAGGCGACAAGGCGCTGGCATCGATCATGCCCACGCCATTGGTCAGGACCTGAACCCGCGGCCCCTGTAACCCCCGTATGACTGGGCGGCTGGCCCCCGGTGCAAAGGCACTGGAGCGAATTCCGGGCAGAGTAGACAGAAGATCGCCGAGCCCAACGGCGGGCTTCAGGTCGATCTCACTGCGCTTAAGGATCGTCACATTGGCAAGAACTGAACTTTCCGCCACGCCATAGGGGGCCAGTGTCACCACAACCTCTTGTACCGGCTCTTGAGCGACCACCGGCGGCGCTTGGCGATTGGCTTGAAGGGCCTCTGACGCTGTTACAGCAACCTCAGAGGCTTGGGCCACACCGGTCAAACCCATAACCGATACGGCGCACAAAAGGCCGTTGCGCAGGACATTTCGGACATGAACAGATGATGCGACCATAGGGATCCCCTTGATAAAATCTTTACCTCGCTGTTACGAAATAACATATCAAGCGTCAAGATCGTTGCACATTAAAGAAAGGCAAGATACCCAAGGCTATGCACGCGCCCTGTCACCACGATCACGCCCCCGACACCGCACTGAATGACGCGGACCGCGCTTTGGCCTTGGAGGCCGCAGAAGCCCTATGCCGCCTGCGCGGAGAGCGCATGACCGGACCGAGACGCCGCGCGCTTGAGCTGGTCCTCAAGGCCGGCGGCCCCGTAAAAGCTTATGAATTAATTGATATTTTTAATGACGGCAGCGCGGCCAAGCCCCCGACAGTCTATCGGGCCTTGGCTTTTCTGGAACAGTTGGGCCTTGTCCACCGCATCGAGAGCCTGAATGCCTATATCGCCTGTCAACTCGGCGAACAGGCCCATGGGGCGGCCTTCCTCGTTTGTGACTGCTGCGGTACGACGCGCGAAATTGAACCGAACGCCGCCGGGATGCTGGCGGAAGCCGCAGCGTCAGAGGGTTTCACGGTCCACCGCATCACGCTTGAGGTACGAGGCCGCTGCCGTCACTGCCAAACTGCTTAGGTCCCCTAGCCGTAAATATGGCTTCCTGACGCTGCAAGCTCAAGCCTGACTGCAAACGATTTCAATATCGATGTTCTTTAAGTTGCGGATTTTATAGGCCTTTTGAGTTATCTATGGGAATACAACCCCAGATCAATCGTTTCTTAAGAGGCCTGTCCTATCGTCGTGTGAACACAGAGAGACAAATTCCCGCTATGGTCGCCTCAATTCAAAAACTGGATCCTCGCACACTTAAGGACATGCTGGACGCGCATGCCCGCTACGTCAGCGGACGCGCCGGGGGACAGCGGGCGAACCTGTCTTATATCGATTTGTCTCATGCTCAGCTGGACGGTATGGACTTGACCGACGCCACCATGACTGGTGTACGTCTCAACGGCGCGAGCTTGAAAGCCACCAACCTGACGCGCGCCAATCTCTATGGCGCCGACATTCGTGAGGCGGACCTGCGCCGGGCGATCCTAGAGCGCGCGGATTTGCGGGGCGCATGCCTGCGTGGGGCCAATTTGTCCGGGGCACGTCTGGCGGGCTGTGATCTGCGTGAGGGCATGATTGCCTTCAAGGATTCGGCCCAGGGCTACCGCTTGATGAAGCATGAAAAACGCCCGGGAGAGCTGGATTTTGCGATCCTGAGCGGGGCAGACCTTCGTGGTGCTCAAATGAGCGGCACCATGGCCGTCTCGACAGATTTTCGCGATGCCAATCTGACCCACGCGGTCCTCAGCAATGCCAAGATGCGTAAAGCGGCGCTTGATGGTGCTGACTTATCCGGGGCCGAGCTTAGCAATACCGACCTGACCGGGGCATCGCTCAAGCGCGCCGTCCTGTGTGGGGCCAATGTCCGCAGCGCCCAAACCCAGAATGCAGACCTCAGCGACACCCTGCAAAGCCCGCCAGAGTCCGTCTACATTGATGAGCGTCCGCTCGACGAGGTGATCGATGCCCACGAGCGCTGGTGCCGCACCGGCGGCCAGGACGGCGAAACCGCCCAAGCGAGCGGCCTTGATTTCCGTCCGGTGCGCAAGCTCAAGGGCCGGGTTCTAACGGCCCTCAATGCCGCCAACAGCATTTTTTATGGCATGGACCTGTCTGGGGCCCACCTACAGGGGGCCAACCTCAGTGGCGCGGACCTTCGCTCCGCCAACTTACGCGGCGCGGATCTGCGCGGAGCGCGACTAACCGGCACGCTGCTGAACAAGGCGGATCTACGGGATACAAAGTTCGATCCTCTGCCGATTACGTCGGACCGGATGATGCGCGCGGACTTGACCCGTGCCATCTTGCGCCATGCGGACTTGCGCGGAGCCAGTCTGATCCGCGCACGCCTGATCGAAACGGATCTGACAGACTGCTTGACCCACGACTGCCTGTTTGAAGATGCCGAAATCGTCGATGTTCTCGGCTATATCAGCGAACCGATGCTGACAGCCGCCTGAGACCTGTCAAAGCCAGAGATTGGGCACAACACTCTGGCGCATTTCGGAACGATAGGGATCCGGCAGCGGCGTGATCTTACGCGCCGTCAGATCAAAACTCGCGAACACGCCGGCCATCACAGCAAACGGCGCCCCCCCCGTGGGATCAAGAAACCAATCGATCCGCGTCTCGACCTTGTCTGTTACAGAGGACAGACCTGAGCGCAGGTCAAACACCTGACCGGCAAAGGCCGGACGCCCTATGACGATATGCCCCTCAAGCATGACCCGTCCCAAGGCCGTCTGACCCGTGTCGGCGGCATGACGTAGGTGCCAAGGATTAAAAATCTGGGCCCCCGCATCCGATGCCCAGCCCATGAACGCATCCTCGCGCACCCAGCCAAAGGGGTCACAATCCGCCGGTTCAATCAAACCCAGCCCGGTACACTGCATACCAAGAGCATCCGCCACATCGGCGCTGCCATTCAACAAAGGCGGACTGAGCACTAAGCTCTTCAGGGTCATCAGCGCGGGAGCGCGCTGGATCAAGGCCTCAGCCTTTTGCCGCACCCGCGCCGACCAGGCAAACGCCCGATCATCGCGGGCCGTGACATGTCGGATCCGTGACCGCAGGATGGCACTGGGCCGCCCTGAGACACTGTGTATCAGCACTTGGATTACCGTCATTTCGGTGTCACCGACGGCTTCAATGGCCGCCTGCATATGCAACGGATCACCATCATGGGCTTCGCCAACGTAGCGCACCGTCTGGTCGATCAGACGTAAGGTCGCACTGGCCCCCGGCTCGAACACCGCGCCAAGTCCCAGTCTCTGGGCCAGCACGGCCAGACCCCGACGGGCAATCGCCAGATAATGGCGCATGTTCATGTGACCCATGGTGTCACAATCCCAAGCGTTCACCGCGCCGCGCCAGACCGGAATGCCGTACCTGGACAAGGCATCGTCTGTCCCAGCGGTCATCACAGCCTCCGTGTCGCTCTGGGCCTGTTTGACCCGACTCGTTCCTAATCAGGTTCGCTCGGGAAGGCGAGTCGAGTATCTGTGATCGCTCGGTCAAAACGCGGCTCTCTCGCCATAACGGACGTGAGGCCCTTGGGCAGTCGACAGCACGAAAAAACGCGCCTTACCCATCGGGCTTGGCGCGTTTTCAGATCTCTTGAGAGCGAATGGGTCGGGAAAACCGACACGCGCTTAGTTGTTCTTGTTGTCTTCCGGCCCCATCATCGCCAGTTCTTCGGCGGTCCACTTGACCTTGCCCGAGGCGATCAGGGTATCAATGCCATTCCGCACCGTCTTTTCCGTGCCGGATTTGACCGAGTCATAAATAAAGCCGTAGGTCGGATAAACGGTGGTGCCGAGATCCTTGATCGGGGCAAACCACACCCGCACCTGGCTCCAGTCGCCGCGCGGCGACACATCGATCACGGTGACGTTTTCCTCGACCTGACCCCGGCGACCGCCCATAGGCGACCAGTTAGCGTGAGTGATCTGGATCACCCGATCCGTCAGCACTTGGCTGACCACGGCCACGTGACCGCGGGACATTTTACCAGTCGGGCGGAAAACCAATACAGATCCGGCGGCCGGGGCATTACCCTTTTGGTACTTGCCGCTCGCCTTTTCCCACCAAGTCCAGGCATCACCGAAAATCTGGAACCCTGTCAGCGAACGAGCAAAGGTGACGCACTGCCATCCCGAAGTTTTATTTGCGGTTTGAGCCAGGGCGCCTGTGGCAAAAAAGCCAAGGTACAGTGCCATTGTTGCTGCAGCGATCTTTTTCAGCACGCAGAACCGTCCAAAGT
>DAITMY010000092.1:0-8308 GCA_036834925.1 Asticcacaulis sp. | reverse complement strand
GGACGGAGCGTGAGCCATGCCGTACCTTGGCATACAAGCCCTTGCGATCCGGTTATCAACCGCGCCGCCGCGAAAAGGTAAACTTTCGTTAGGGATAATGAGGCACTCTGAAATCCGAAGCGAAGGGAAACGCAGTATGTCAGCGGGAAAACTCAATCTCTCCCAGGCGGATATCCAGCGACTGGTGAAAAGCGAAAACGCTGACGATCGGGCCGTCGCAGCACACAAGCTGTGCCGGGTTATGGGGCGTTCAGAACTGGACGACGTAGACAGAGCGGCGGCACAGGAAATCTTGCGTATTCTGGCCGATGACACGGCGGAACTGGTCCGGCGGGCCTTGGCGGTAACCTTGCGGTCTTCTCCCGTGTTGCCGCGCGACGTGGCGCTCAAACTGGCCCAAGATGTGCATTCGGTGGCCTTGCCGGTTATCAGCTTTTCACCGGTGTTTACGGATTCGGATCTGGCGATACTCGTGGCGCAGTCCGAACCCATCCGTCAGATTGCGGTGGCCAAGCGGGCAGAGCTGTCCGAGGTTGTCACGGAAGCCTTGGCCGAGCACGCCGTCGAGCAAGCGGTCCAGATCGCCTGTGCCAATGATAATGCGCGCTTCCAGTCCGAGAGTCTCAACCGGGTGATAGAGCGCTTTCCGCAGTCGCAGACCATTCAGGCGGCGATTGTTGAGCGGAGCGACTTGCCGGTCGAGATCACCGAGAAACTGGTGCATGTGGTCAGCGAAGCCCTGCGGGAGCAGTTGATTTCGCGTCACGGGCTTTCGCGTGAGGTGGCGCAAAAAGTGTCTGAAGCCACGCGTGAGCGGGCGACCTTGGCCCTAAAAACGCAAAAAGGCCAAGAGGCCGATCCGGCAGCCTTGGCGCGCCATCTGCATCAGTCCGGGCGGTTAACCGCGTCCTTCCTATTGCGGGCTTTGGTGCGAGGGCGAATGGCGCTCTTTGAGCATGGTATTGCGGAATTGTCGGGTGTGCCCCACGCCCGGACGTGGCTCATGATTCATGACGCGGGTCCCTTGGGGCTTCGGGCAATCTATGAGCGGGCGGGGCTTCCGGCGCGGCTCTATAGCGCTTTCCGGGTTGCCGTGGATTGCTTCCGCACCTTGAGTTCAGACGGTCGGGGACATGAACCGGAGCGCTTTGAGCAACTGTTGATTCAGCGTTTCCTGACGCTGCAGCCGTTCACCCCACGCGAGGATCTGGCTTACTTTATTGAGTGTCTCGACCGTCGCCTCAATTTGGATTCGGACGTGACCCATGCGGCCAAGGGCGGGGGCCCTATCGTGGCGTCGTCGAGCCCTTCAGATAAAGCAAAAGCCGCCTAACGCTTTGCGTTGGCGGCTTGCCAGTACTCTTGGTCGGCCCTGAAATCAAATTCAGAGATTATGTGACTTCAGATGCTCAGCGACACGGGCTTCGAGTTCCATAGCCAGAGCGACGCCGACGGGATGGTTCTCTTCCCGGATATTGCCGCGAACGGCGGCCTTGATGGCATCCAGATGGGCATCAATCAGGAAGGCCGGCGCCTTGTCGCGCTTGTCGGCATCATCCAGCATTTTGCAGAGCGATCCGGAAATGCGGGTGATGATCGGAAAGCCGTAGGTTGTGCCGAGCCCTTTTAGATCGTGAACCCGGAAGTACAGCGCTTCTGAACGGGTCTCATCGAGACCGTTGGCCTTAATGTCAGCGTGCGCGGTATCGAGCTTGTCGATTTCATCGGCCAGCCAGGTGTCAAATTGGCTCGACAGGTCTGCCAGGGCGGCTTCGGCCTTGGCGATCGCGTCCTGCTCCATGCCGCCAAAGCGACCGCCGACCTTGGCGCGCAAGGTGTTAGGGACTTGGATGACCTGAACCTGGTTGGCCTTATTCAAGGGTAACTCTCCTGTATCTCCAGTTCACCATGACGCAATGAGATTGACGAACCGCTAAAAGCTGAGGCTGATGGTCAATAAAAAACTGTCGTTATGCGGAGAACTGTTCAATCAGAACGCGCTCCTTGAAGCCTCGCCCCGCGTCGAACAGCATGGTCGCTTCGATATCACGCACTTCGTTGACGTCCACGCGAACCACATCGCGCACTTCGAAGTTATCGGCCACAGCGCTGACGGGCCGTTTATCGGCCTCGAGCACTTCGAACGTCACGTGCGCAGTATGGGGTAGTATAGCTCCGCGCCAGCGACGAGGGCGAAAGGCGCTGATCGGGGTGAGGGCCAAGGCCCGAGCATCCAGGGGGATAATCGGACCATGAGCCGAAAGATTATAGGCGGTTGATCCCGCCGGCGTCGCCAGCAGGGCCCCATCACAAGACAGCTCGTCCATGCGCGGTTTACTGTCGATCAGGATCCGCAGCTTTGCCGTTTGACGGGTCTGACGCAGAAGTGAGACTTCGTTCAGCGCCAAGCCTTGGCATTGGCTGCCATCGGCCTGTGTGGCGGTCATCTGGAGGGGATGGATCACGGTGCGTTCCGCCGTGGCAATCCGCTGGATGAGGTCTTGCTCTGCATAGTCATTGAGCAGAAAGCCGACGGATCCCCGGTTCATGCCGAAAACAGAGATCCGAGTGTATAGATGCCGGTGCAGGGTCTCGAGCAGGAAACCATCGCCACCAAGGGCCACAACGACATCCGCCGTCGGCTCCGGGCATTGGCCGTAAAGCGCCGTCAATCTGGCCAAGGCGGTTTGCGCTTCGGGTCGGTCACTGGCCACAAAGGCAAGTTTAAGCGTACTCATAGTCGGCGCCCTGTCCCTCCCGGTGCCGGATCAAGCCCGGTCTTACCCTAGGCATACCGACAGGGGCGCGCGCTGTCATGATCTATTTCAGCCTCCAGACGCAGGCTGGAGCCGCCGTTGCGCCTCGGTCCGGGGTAATCGGAAGATATCCAGTGCCGATTGGATCTGGTCGCGATAGACGCGCGGTCGCCCCCCATTACAGGCCCGAAGATTGTGCAACAGGGTTGAGAATGCGGCCTTGTCCACGCCCACCGCATGCAGCAGCAAAGCAAGGCTTTCCGCCTCTTCCGCGTTGCAGGCATCGCGGACCGTATCGTGGGATACGTCGGCCAAGCGACTGAGGGCGATCGTGAACAGGCTGCCTTTTCGCTCACGCAAAGCGAGGGCCAGATAACCTGGAGTCAGCTGACCGCCGTGTTTGAGTTTGTCCACCAGTTGTCGTTCGAGGGCTTCACGGCTCACATCCTCTTCAGGTCGACTGTTGGCAGCATAGGTGGCCTCAAGGGCTTCCCGTAAGGGTTTGCGCAGGGTTTCCGGATCGAGGTGAAACCGCGAGACGATCTGCGCCTTTAGGGTGTCGCCGACCCAGCTGTAAAGGCGCTCGGCCAGTTGTGGGGGCATTTGAGGATGCTGGATCAACGGTGCGCGCAGGGCGACGTGACGCCGGGACGCCTCGACCAAGCGCTCAAGCTGCAGGCCACTGAGATTGGCGGTAGGGTTACTGGTCAGGGTGGTCATGACCACAACGCGCCCCATGTCGAGTATGGTCTCGACGACGCGGGTTCCAAGATGGGGCCGTTGAGCGACACAGATCTGGTGCTCCAAAGACGCCAACTTGAGCACGGCCACCAGATCCGGTTCCGTAAGCAGGGGGCTTTGAGCCAGAACCGGAGCGGCAATTTGAATGTCGTCCAAGCTGAAGGCCCGGATCAGTTCGACCGGTGCCCAGTCCGTCGCGGCCAACCGTTGCGCGAGCGCTGCGCGAAGGGTCGCTTCCGCCTGCAACGCTAAAGTGACGAAGACCTCCTCGACCTGAGCGCGTTTAGGGTTTTGATGCTGTGTGCCAAGGTGTTCAAACAGGTTGGCCATGGCCTGGAGCAACGGTCCGCGTTGCGGGGCCGGACTGGCTAAGGCCAGCGACAGAACCGTATCGGCGCTTAGTGCGGCCACCTCTGCCTCCTCTGGATACACGGCCAGCTTGACGGGCCAGCGAGTCATCCGTGATTCATCCTCTATTAAGGTAAAGGTGACGTTAAGGAACGGCGATATTCCAGGTTGACGGCCCGCACAGGGCGCGCAACCCTCCGGTCAAACCAGAACAACGGAGGATAAAATGCTGACGAAGACGGAACCTGTGGCCCCTTACCAGCACCCAAACAAGCCCCAGTGCACAGGCTTGGGATGCCTCAGGCATGTGCAATACTTGTGCTCATGAGGTTAAATTTCCTATCCGTCATCCGTAAGTGTCACGGGAATAGTTTCATTTCGACCACGCGGACTAGCGAGCGGAAGAAAATGGTTGTCTTTGAATTTCTCGCTGTATCTTTCAGGGCTGCAATTTTGGGTGCATCCAGATAATATCCACCGATCATCACGCCAACCGGATGTTGTACAGCCGAAACATCAGTCAACGGATTTTTATCCATCAAAACCAGATTGGCGCGATAGCCCGGTAAAATCTGGCCGGTTTTCTCGAAGCCCAGTACTTCAGCGTTGCGGCGGGTGGCTGAAAACAAAGCTTCATAGGGTGATAAACCTGCGGCGACCATCAACTCAAGCTCGCGCGCGACAGATTCTCCGGGAATGATTCCAAAACTACCGCTGTCCGTTCCGGTTAGCAAAGGCACGCCGGCTTGATGTAATAGCCGCGTCGCTTTCAGAAAAAACTCAGCATGCGGCGCTTCATACACTGAGGCGTCCATCTGGCTCCAATATTTTTGTGCGTCATTTGTAAACCAAGTCAACAGCGGGTTAATCATGTCGCTGCCGGGACGTTTTAAATAGTCACCTTTGCTCTGTGCAATTAAAACCAGTCGTTTGTGCGCAATAAGGGTTGGCGTGACAGCCTCGCCAGACTGTGCAAGGGTTTTCGCCAATCCGGCCATCTTGTCTGTCGATAGATCGTCACGCAAACCATGCCAAACTATGGTTTCGGTATGCTCAAGCGTGGTGAGTCCTTTTCCAAGTGATGCTTCCCACGGGATCTCAAATGGTTTCTTGCGCGGCACACCTTTGGTGCGCTCCCCTTCTGCCGAATGACCGCTCAATGTCATGCCTAAAAGCGCCGCTTCTTCGAGAATTGCTGCATAAGCTGCAGGCTTTAGGTTGGAATAAACTTTGACATGTCGATAACCGGCTTGGTGCTGCTTGCGGACGGCGAGTCGGGCTTCTTCTGCTGAATTTACTGTTGTTTGCAAAAACATTGCGTTGGGCCCATCGCTATTCAAAACTGGCCCCGTGGTCAGTAAATCAGGTGCGATAATCTGGCCTTTGGCTTTCTGTGCAATCAACCGCAAATGAAACGGATAGCCCGACATGTTTCGAACACCAGTCACCCCGTGAGCCAAGTATGCCGCCAGCTCGGTTTCATCATGCAGGTGGATATGCGCGTCAATCAGTCCAGGCATCAGGGTCTTGCCCAGAGCATCAATGATCAAAACTCCCTCTGGTGCCTCCACTTCACCAACCACACCAATCTTGGCAATTCGATCGCCGAGCACCAGCACCGCTTGCATGTCTGGCGATGCTGAACTTTCATCAACCATCGACAACACACGAACATTGTTCAACAGGACACCGATGGGTTTGGCTTGATCAGGCTTTAGCGTGTCAGGGATTTGATTGGAGATAAACCATAGCCATACTGTGAACCCAATCAGAGTGATGCCAATGGCGGTAGTTGCTCGATTTAGCCATTTTTTAATCGTTTTTTTCATTGGAATTGATTGCATTTGCTGTGAAGTGTTTGAGGTGGCGATTTGACGGTGTCTTCAACGGAGAAGCAAGTTCGGATGCTATTAAGGTAAGGGTGATGTCAAAAGAACGTCGATATTTGAAGTTGACGCTCAGACCTGAGCACGCAAACCTCTGGGTCAATCAAGATCACGGAGGATTTTATGACAAGCCCGATGGAGAGCAGACATGACTGCCCGGACGATATGGATCCAGCAGAATGGGCGGTAAGGGTGGATTTGGCCGCGCTTTACCGTCTTGTAGCGCTGGAACAATGGGATGATCTGATTTTCACCCACATCAGTGCCCGGGTTCCGGGTCCGGAGGGGCATTTTCTGATTAACCCCTATGGGGATTTCTTTGAGGAAATCACCGCCTCTTCTCTGGTCAAGGTCGACCAAGAGGGCAATCTGATTAAGGCTGGGGACCGGTTCATCAACCCGGCGGGCTTTACGATCCATTCGGCCGTGCACAGCGCCCAAACAGATGCCCATTTTGTGGTCCATTTGCATGCCCCGGCGATGTGCGCCGTCTCTGCTCAGGTCGAAGGGTTGTTGCCGCTGACCCAGACAGCGTTGCTGATTTTGCCACAGCTGGCTCGGCATCCTTATGAGGGTGTCGCTTTGAATCTCGACGAGCGCGCGCGGATTGTGGATGATCTTGGGGATAAAAAGCTGATGTTGCTGGATAACCATGGCGGCTTGGCCATCGGTCAAACGGCGGCAGAAGCCTGGACCCGGATCTATTTTCTGGAGCGTGCATGTCATCAGCAGATCATGGCGCTCAGCGCGGGGCGAGACGGTGTGCTGATTGCGCCAGAGGCCGCTCAGGCCGAAGTCGAGCAACAGTCTGCGGGTTTGGGTTTTGTGGCGGGACTCTTGTGGCCCGCCTGCTTGCGGCGGCTGGATCGCGCCTTGCCGGGCTATGGCTGCTGAGTTTGGTGATCTTAAGTCTTGTGCCGAGCGAGGTGCGGGGGGGAGCATGGCCCGCACCAAAGGGCGAGGGGCAGATCATTTTAAAGGCGGATACGTATCAGGCCGACATGGCGTTTAACCCGGCGGGTCAGTCGGAACCTTTGACAGATCCCGTCCGACTGAGGACCTTGGATCTCTGGGGTGAGTATGGCCTTTCCTCAACGGTCACAGCGGAGGTTCAAGGCCGCGTCAGCCAGGGACGGATCGGTGCGGTCGACGTAAAGGGCCTTGACACACTGCGTATCGGACTTCGCACCTCGCTGCTTTCTCCCAAGGCGCCGCTTAAAGTGGCCGCAGGACTTTATCGGGAATGGCCCGGTCGTCTGGGCGTGTCGGAGACGCTGGGTGTGCGCTCGCTTTCAGCCGTGTCTGAGGCCCGGATCTTGGCCGGAGGGACGACACGCTTGCGCAAACATACCCTGGTGGCGGAGATTCAGTTGGCGGAGCGCCGGGGTGACGACGGTGTCCGTGAGCAACGGCAGGATCTGACGCTGATCTTGAGCCGCAACCCGCGACAGCAGGTCATCACCCAAGTCTACTCTGGAAAACGTCATGAGCCGTCTGGACATGTCCGTTGGGTCACAAGCGAAGTGACGTATTTGCAGGCCTGTGGGCGATGGCGTTGCCAAATCGGCGTGCGACAAACGCTCGACGGCCGAGGTACGCCAAAAGGGCAGGCCTTCGTCTTGGGCCTATGGGCCCGCTTCTAAGATTACTTTTTTGTAAGCTTGGCGGAAATCGTTACAAGCTGCGTATAAGTGAGTATGCGCTTGCCTGATGTATATCCCCTTATCGGGTGACGGAGATTTACCCCTTGTTTAACCGCCATTTTTTCATTCTGATTGCCGCAGGGGCTTTTCTGGTCGTTGCGACCTTGGGGGCTCAAAAAATCATGAGTCTCGCCGGTGACAAGGCCGGTGGCCCCGCACAAGCTGGAGCAGGCGGAGGCGGTGGAAAAAAAGCGACGGTGGTTGAAGCCGTTAGCCCGGCCTTAGTTTCGTTCCAGGACGGTGTCACGGTGCTGGGACAGACCAAGGCGCGGCAATCCATTACAGTGACATCAAGCAGTGCGGAACTGATCACCCGTGTTCTGTTCCGCAGCGGTCAGCCTGTGCGCGAGGGGCAAGTGCTGGTCGAACTCAACGCGCGCGAACAAGATGCCGACATCCTTCAGGCTCAGGCCACGGCCGAACAAGCGGCCCGGGAAGCCGAGCGTTGGCAAACTTTGGCGGAAAAGGGCATTGCGCCCCGGGCGACAGCCGAACAATTCAAAGCCAGTGCAGACCGCGCCCGCGCGGTTCTCGAGGCAAGCCGCGCCCGCAAGCTAGACCGTGTCATCCGTGCTCCCTTCAGTGGGGTGGTCGGGCTGAGCGACGCAGCGCCCGGACAGCTGATCGCCCCGGGGACCCCGATCGTCTCTCTGGATGATCTGAGCGTCATCCGTGTCGATTTCGATGTGCCCGAGCGTTACGTCGGACTGGTCAAGGTCGGGGCCCCGGTTGTGGCCCAGATTGACGCGGCCGACACTGGCCCGGTTCAAGGCAAGGTGGCGGTACTTGACAGCCGTCTGGATCCGGCCACGCGCGCCCTCAAGGCACGGGCGGAGTTTGCCAATGACAGTGGCACCATTCGTCCGGGTATGAC
>DAITMY010000091.1:0-8347 GCA_036834925.1 Asticcacaulis sp. | reverse complement strand
GTTTTGGTGATCATTGCCCTGATGACCTTTGTCGTGCCGCGCGTGGTCGATCAGTTTGCCAGTATGGGCCAGACCTTGCCGCTGCTGACGCGTATCGTCATCGGCATTTCGGATTTCATGCGCTTCTATGGCGGTTTCGTCACCATCGGTCTGGTGCTCGCCGGGATCCTGTTTGCCCGGGCCATGAAGCAGATGGCGTTTCGTCGCCGGGTTGACCGGCTGGTGCTGGCCTTGCCGCTGATCGGCAAGTTGATCCGCGACCTTCATGCCGCCAGCATGGCGCGGACCCTGGCCACGATGATGGCTTCGGGTCTGCCTCTGCTCGAGGGCATCAGCATGACCTTGCCGACCATCCGCAACCGGATCCTTCACGAGGCAACGGCCCAGATGGCCGACGATATCCGCGAGGGCAGTAGCTTGTCGGTGGCCATGCGCCGGACCGGGGTGTTTCCGCCCTTGCTCGAATATATGGTCGCTAGCGGTGAAAATGCCGGGCGCGTCGAGCCGATGCTGGCCAAGGCCTCGGATTACATGGACCGCGAGTTCCGTACGGTGATTGCCACCTTCATGAGTCTGCTGGAACCGCTGATTATCGTTTTCATGGGCGGCATCGTTGCGGTAATTGTCTTGTCGATCCTTTTGCCGATCCTCCAAATCAATACGCTTGTCACTGGTGCCTAGGGGTAGCTGTCATGAAGACCTTCACCAACCGCCTTCGTTTGCGTCGCAAACCGGCCGTTTCCGGCTTATCGGCGGGCTTTTCCTTGGTCGAGCTGTTGGTCGTGATCGTGATCATCGGCCTTCTGGCCACGGTCGTGATGATCAATGTCTTACCTGCTCAGGATAAGGCCATGGTTGAAAAGGCCAAGGCCGACATTGCTGTGCTCGAACAAGCGGTCGAAACCTACAAGCTCGACACCATGGTGCTGCCGCGTACCGAAGAGGGCTTGGATGCCCTGCTTAAACCTCCGGCCAGCCTGACCCGTCCGGAGCGCTATCGCGAAGGCGGCTATATCAAGCGCTTGCCCAAGGATCCTTGGGGGAACCCCTATCAATATGCCCGTCCGGGCCGCAATGGCGCGCCGTTCGAGATCTATTCCCTCGGGGCGGATGGGGTCGAAGGCGGCGAAAAGCAGGACGCGGACATCGGTAACTGGCGCTGATGAAACCGGGGGGGACCGCCGCCGTAACGAAGCGCGTTCGGGCAATCGGGCGTAAGCATGGGGGCTTTTCCCTCGTTGAGCTTCTGGTGGTGCTGGTGATCTTGGGGCTGACCGCCTCTGTGGTGGTGCTGACGATGGGACCGGGGGCCGACAGTCTGCAAAACGAAGCGGAACGTCTGGCGCTGCGTCTGAAACATAGCCGTGAAGAAGCCATACTGACCAACCGCCCGGTCAGCATGGTGTTTGATGACAGGGGCTATCGGGTACGAACCCTGCGGCTTACGGGCTGGGTTGATCTGGACGCGCCCTTTGAGCCGGTCAGCCTGCACCCAGATACCCGCCTTCGCCTGTCGGGCAGTCAGGCACGCTCCGGCGAGGCCTCCAGCGCGATCGTGTTCGACCCTACGGGCTTGGCGACATCGGCGCGCTTGACCTTGTTGCGTGACCGCGATCGGCGCGATCTGGTGGTCACGGCCCAGGGTGAGGTCGCCTTTGCGGTCGATGCAGCGGACGAGGACACCCGAAGATGATCCGAACCCGCCCCATCCGTCGTGCGTCGCGGTCCCTTTTCGGCGAGGGCTTTACTCTGATCGAAATGCTGGTGGCCTTGGCGGTGCTGAGCCTTGCGGTCATGGCGCTGTTGAACCTCAATGGCGAAAGCGCCCGCACCTTGGGCTATAACCAGATGCGCCTGATGGCGGCGATTGTGGCGGATAACCAGCTTGTCCGCGCCCAGGCTGAGCCGGGGCCGCTAAGCCTCGGCACCGCCGAAGGGACGGAGGATCAGGGCGGCGTCAGCTGGACGTGGACGCGGACCGTCAGCGCAACCTCGGATCCGGCCTTGTTGCGGGTGACGGTCTCGGTTCGCGCCACCGAACAGCGCCAGATCCTGATGGAAGCGACAACCTTTCGACCGGCGGGGGGGCGATGATCCGGATCCACCGTCACAGATATGGGCAACGCGTTGCCCTCCGGGCAGGCTTTACCTTGGTCGAGCTACTGGTGTCGCTGGCGATCTTTGGTCTGATCGCGGCGGCAGGGGTTACAGTTGTGGCCTTCACGGTCAATAATCACACGGCGCTCAAGGCCCGTTCGTCGGCCCTGGGCGAGGTCCAGACCGCCCGCGAACTGCTGAAACGGGATCTCCTCCAAGCGGTGGCGCGCCCGACGCGCTCAGGCAGTGGGGCTCAAACCGGTCAGAGCTTTATTGGTCAACAGCCGGGCCAGACTGTGGTCATGGCCTTTGTGCGGGCCGGGGTGATCAATCCCTCCGTGACGGCCCAGTCCGAGCTTCAATACGTGGAATATGCTGTCGTCGCTGACCGGCTTGAGCGGCGCGTGCGCCCGATGCTGGATGGCGCGCCTGTGTCGGCACCAGTGGTGCTGATGCGCGGGATCACCCGGGCCGAGTTGGAATTTCAGGGCCGAGACGGCTGGACCCCTCTGTTTATCGGCCAAGCCAGTGTGCCCTTGCCGTTTGCCGTGCGCCTGCGGCTAGAGACCCGTACCTTTGGACCGCTCGATCAAGTATTCCTCGTCCCCGGACAGGTGATGCAATGAGGCGGCGTTTCCCCCGTGACATCCCAATCCAAAAACAAGGCGCGGCTCTGCTGGTGGTGTTGCTGCTGGTGGCTTTGCTCGCCAGTCTGGCGGTCTGGGTGCTCGAAGACATGCGCCTGTCCTGGCGGCGGTCGGTCAATGGCCAGATCCAAAGCCAGATGACCTGGCAAGCGCTGGGGGCCGAAGGCTTTGTCCGGGGGCGGATTGCCGATCTGAATCGCGCCGAGGTCACGCCCTTGGCCGGCGGTTGGACAACCCGGGACTTTCTGTTTCCGACCGACGAAGGCAGCCTGTTGTCCATCCAGCTTCGAGATGGCGGCAACTGCGTCAATCTCAATGGGGTGATCTCGGGGAAAGGCGACGTGACTGAGCCCAGTCCCCGGGGACAGGCGCAATTGGCGGGCCTGATCCGCCGCTTAAGTCCCGGTTCGGATGCAGATGGCATTGTGGCGGCCTTGACGGACTGGGTGGATGCCGACAGTCGCGCAACCCCCAATGGCGGCGAAGACAGCGCCTATGCGGGCCTGTCCACGCCCTATCTGACGGGGCAAACGCTGTTGGCGGATGAAACGGAATTGCTGGCAATCCGGGGGGTAAATCCAGCACTGTTTGCGCGGCTTCGCCCCTTTGTTTGCGCCTTGCCTGTGGCCCAGATGACCCGGCTCAATCCCAATACCCTGACTCCAGATCAGGCATTTTTGCTGAGCGTCATCTCTGGCGGGGCCATTAGCGAAGGGCGCGCACGCGCTCTGATCCGGGCGCGGCCCGCTGGGGGCTGGACCTCGCTGGATCCCGTCTATACGCATCCGGCCTTGGGGGGGGAAACCCTGCCTCAGGCCTTGCGCGATCAGCTCAGCCTCAAGACCCAGTTCTTTGTCATGGAGGCCAGCGTGACCCAGGGCCAGGACGAGGCCTATGTTCGCAGCCTATTCGAAGCCCGCCCGGATCGCATTCTTCTGCACCGGCGGGCCCTTGTCCCGTCCGCCCTGGGCGCGACTCAGCTATCTTCTGCGCCGGTTTCATCGGCCAATCCCGCCCTCTGATCTTTCGGAAAGCCCCAGACGCGCATGACCTTCAGATTGAGTTTCCTTACCCGGGACGGCCAGGTGCATAGCCGCCTGCTCTATAGTGCCAAAGGGGTCTTGCTGGCCCGCGGGGCTGAGGCTCTGGCCTTTAGTGGCGGATCCGATGACCCTGTGCGCGATATAGTGGCCGTGCCCGTGGCCGACATGCAGGTCCTGCGCCTCAAGGTGCCGGGGCTAAGCGTGGCCCAGGATCTGGCCGCCGCGCGCCTCGGACTCGCGGGTCAATTGGCCGAGCCGCTGGAGAGTCTCCATGTGGCCTTGGGCACCCCACACATGGCTCGAACGGACGGGCAAACGGACAGTTGGGCGGCGGTGGTGTCGCGCACTCAGATGGCGATCTGGCTGCGGGCCTTGAGTGAAAAGGGGATAACGCCTGCGGCCATGGTGCCGGATGCGGCCTTGTTCCTGCCCCTGCTCGATCAAGCCGAAAGCCACGACCCGGCCGACATAGAGGCGGGGGCGGAACCGGCGCGAGTGATCGGGCTCAATGGTTTGGCCTTGGTGCTGACCGAGGCCCGACTGTTTGCCGCCGAACCCTTGTTGGTCCCGGCCATTTTGGGCGGACAACCCCATACGGTCATGACCGATGCGGAAGCCGTCGAACAGGCCATAGGCCGCACGCTTGCCGATCGCCTCAGCCGGGGGCAGGGCCTGAACCTGCTCAGCGGTGATTATGCCCCAAAGGCGCCGCGGGCAGTCTCGACCCGTCAATGGCGCCAGCTTGGGATCGTGGCGGCCCTAGTGATCGCCCTTGTCCCGGCACTTCTGATCGGCGCGCAAGGGGTGAAGTTCATGACCGCCCGGGCAGATCTTGAGCGTAGGACGGCGGATCTGGCAAAATCGGCCCTGCCGGATGCGGCGCGGATCGTTAAACCCTTGGCTCAGGTGCGCGAGCGCGATCAGGAGCTATCGGGCCAATCGCGCCAATTTGCGGCGCTGGCCACCCTTTACACCGCCATGAACGATATCCCTACGGCCCGTCTCTCTGCCATTGTCCTAAGCGGGACGGGCGATGTGTTCATCACCCTGCGTCACGACAACCATTCGGATGCGGATACCCTGATCAATGCGCTTGAATCGCGCAGTCTGGCCCTGACCCGTAATGGCAGCAATGACATCGACGGCGGGCTCAGCACCGATTTGATTTTACATCCGTCCGCGCGGGGAGGCCGCTAATGGCGACATCGACTGTGATCCGTTGGTGGCGTGGCCGCGCGGCCCGGGAACAGGTTTTGTTGACCGTGTTAGCGGTGCTGCTCGCGGGGTTGACGCTTGTCTATGGGATCTACCAACCGCTATTGGCGTTCAAGGCGCGATCCGAACGCCACTACGCTCAGGCGGCAGCGGACCATCAGGCGATCATGCCCTTGGTTGCAAGCGTCAAGGCCGCGTCAGGCCGCGAAGGTCAACGCCTGACCGCTGAAACGCTTCAATCTTGGTTGGATGACAGCACCAAGGCCCAGGGGCTCAGCCTGTCCAACTACACGCCGATGGGCGACGGTAAGGTTAGCTTTTGGGTCAGCGGGACCTCAACCGGCGCGGTTATGGGCTGGCTGATGGATCTGGAGCAGCTGAAAAACTACCGCCTTAGCGAGGCCACGATCACCCGCGATGACGCCGGGCGGGCCAACCTTGAAGTCGTCCTTGAGGATCAGAACCTGTGACGGTTTGGGGCGCAAAGCGCCAGACTCTTGACCAGACCTTGGGCCTTATTGCGGTGGGGGCGGTCTGTGTTTGCGCCTATGCCCTTGCCACGCTGCCTTTACGTCTGGTGCTAGGTGAGACAGCAGCACGTGCTGGGGTATCGGCGCAAGCTGTGGAGGGCACGCTTTGGGCGGGCACCCTGCGCGGCGCGGCTTTTCGCGGCGTGCCGCTGGGGGATCTGCGTTTGCGGACTCACCTTTGGCCCTTGCTGACAGGCCAGTGGCGCATGTCGCTCCAGAGCGACAACGGGCCCTTGCGCCGCGCGGATATCGGCCTGTCTGGAGCGGCCCTTGACCTGAGTGGACTTGAAGGCCGCTTGCCGGTGTCCCTGCTGGTTCCGGGCGCAAACTGGCCCGGGGGCTTAAGTCTTTCGGGCGTTTCAATAAAGCGCGACCCGAGCGGCACCTGTGTTTCAGCCTCTGGCCCCGTGCGCTGGGATGCCTTGGAAACCTGGGGCGGACCGCCTCTGACCGGGACCTTGCGCTGTGAGGGGGGACAGGTTGTCCTTCCCCTGGCGGGATCCTCCGACTTGGCCACGGTGCGGGTGCGTCTCAGCCTGAGTGCCGCATCCAAGGCCCGCCTCCAGGTCGAAGCCGAAAGCCATAGTCCGGCTATGTCCTCGGCAGCGGCCCTGATGGGATTGACCGAGACCACGCCGGGGCTTTGGACCCTCGACCGCACGGCGCCCTGATCTGGGCCTTTCTAGGCTGCGGCCTTGAAATGTCATGAAACCGTCATAAGTATTTGCGTGCCCGTTAAGCGGCCTTGATGTATCCACATTTCCGGAAATTCCGAAATAATAGCGCAACTGGAGACGCCTGTGTCGTTTGCCGCTCCTACGGCCTCTGTCGTGACCCCGCCCAAACGGAACGGCTCTGGGCTGTCGTTGCGGGCTGGCCTTCTTGTGGCAGCGGCCCAAGTCATAGCTTTAGCCGCAGCGACCCCGCTGTTCGCGCAAACGCCCGCGCCGAATGACTCGCGCTGGACCTTTGACCTCTCTGGCGAAGCCCGCGTCCGCTATGAGACGCTCGACGGCCAGTTCCGCGCGGGCGGGCGCGGGGGGGATCAGCTGATCGTTATGCGGACTCTGATCAAGGGCGAGGCCGTGCGTGGCCCCCTGGCCTTTGTCGCCGAGATCCAGGATTCGCGAAGCTACGCCGGCGACGATGGCACGCCCTACACGACCAGCTGGATTAACCCGGCCGACTTTCTGCAAGCGCACGTGCGGGTTTCAATCCCTGATCTGCCCGGCCAAGCTGAAACTCAAGCCCAGATCGGGCGCATGACTCTGCATATCGGCAGCGGCCGCCAGATCGAGCGCGTCGAATTTGCCAACGCCATTTTCAACTATACGGGCTTGCATTTGAACGGACGCACTCACGGCGGCGCGCGCTGGCATGCCCTCTATGTGGTTCCTGTGACCCGGTTGCCCACCAGCCGGGCGGAGATGGCCAAGAACCGCCTGTCCGGCGACGAAGAGGCCACCCGTCGTCACCTTTGGGGCTTACATTATATTCGCCCGAACAGTTTCAAGGCCCTCGCGTCTGACCTGACCGCTGAAGCCTTTGTCTATGGCCTCAAGGAACAGGACACGTCGGTCCTGCCCACGTCCAACCGGGACTATCTGACCTATGGCGGGCGGCTGTTTCGGGCCCCAAAGGCCGGGCAATGGGACGTGGATGTCGAGCTGGCCCTGCGTACGGGCTCGCGCAGGGCGACGAGCCAAGCCGCCGACACCCGTGACCTCAAGGTTCGCGCCCATGCCTTGCACGCCTATGTGGGGCACACCTTTAATCACCCTTGGCAACCGCGTGTGGCCTTGGATCTGGTCTGGGCCAGCGGCGATAAATCCCCGACCGATGGCCGGTATGATCAGTTTGAGCGGCTGTTCGGGTCACGCCGGACGGATCTTGGCAACACCGGAATCCACGGGCCTTTGACTCCGGCCAATATCGTGGCCCCCGGTGCCCGGATTGAAATCCGCCCCTCAAGCTGCTGGGATGCGCGACTGGCCTATAAGCACGCCTCTCTGGCCTCCGCGACTGACAGCTGGGTGGCTGCTGGGGTGCGAGATCCGTCGGGACAATCGGGGCGCTTTATTGGCCACAGCCTCGATGGCCGCGTGCGCTATTGGATCCGGCCCAAGGCACTGCTTGGAGAAATCGGCGGCTCTGCTCTGTTCGGGGGCGACGTAGGACGCCGCGCGCCCAATGCCTCACGTCAGGGCGACAGCTATTACAGCTATGCCCAGATCACGGGCTTTTTTTGATCGGGTTGTGATTGCCGTTCAATAATCTGTGTTTATGATATAAATAGAAATTACAAAATTTGCCTTATGCATTCTCTGTGTTAGCTTTCCTTGCTGGTTGAGACGGCTCAGGATTATTCTCCTGACGCGTGTGCTTAACCGCCCTGAGGACGCAGCAGAGAGGACGCATAAATGGACGGAAATGATACGCCCCAAAACGCCGGCGGATGCCCGGTGATGCACGGGGGCCTAACCGCTTCGGGCGGGTCCGTAATGGCCTGGTGGCCCAAGTCGCTTAATCTCGATATTCTTCATCAGCACGATACCAAGACCCGTCCGCTTCCGGGCGTTTCCTATCGTGAAGCCCTGAAGACCCTGGATGTCCATGCGCTGAAGGCTGACCTGAAGGCTCTCATGACCGATAGCCAGGACTGGTGGCCGGCCGACTGGGGCCACTACGGCGGGCTGATGATCCGCATGGCCTGGCACGCAGCCGGATCCTATCGCGTGGCCGATGGCCGTGGTGGTGGCGGCACGGGTAACCTGCGATTTGCCCCGCTGAACTCTTGGCCCGATAACACTAACCT
>DAITMY010000090.1:0-8388 GCA_036834925.1 Asticcacaulis sp. | reverse complement strand
GCCTTTAAGGGCAAGGGCGCACTTCTGGACCGGGTTAATGTCGTGTTTGTCCCGATTTTCAGCGTCGATGGTCACGAGCGCAATTCGCCCTATTCGCGGCCCAATCAGCGCGGTCCGGTGACCCAAGGCTGGCGACATACGGCCCAGAACCTCAATCTGAACCGCGACTACGCCAAGGCCGCCGCGCCAGAGATGCAGGCCATGATCGGCCTGATCAACCGCTTTGATCCGGATCTTTATCTCGATCTGCACGTGACCGACGGGCTCGATTACCAGCACGACATCACCTACGTCTATGAGGCCTGGGGCGGGCATGAGAGCCGCTCGCCGGAGGGCGGACGCTGGCTGGACACGGTGTATCGGCCCGCCGTCGATGCGGCCCTGTCGGCCATGGGCCACATACCCGGCCCCTACATCAGCCCGCTCGACTACGCCGCGCCGGAAAAGGGGCTGAGTGTCGGGCCGGGCGCGGCGCGGTTCTCGACGGGCTATGGTGATGCGCGCCGTCTGCCGACGGTGCTGGTGGAAACCCATTCGCTCAAGCCTTATCGCCAGCGGGTTTTAGGCACCTATGTTCTGCTGGAGGCAACCCTCAAGGCCGCCGCAGAGCAGGGCACAGCCTTGCGGGCCGCGCGTCTGGCCGATCAGGCCCAGCGTCCGTCCAAGGTGGTGCTGGGCTGGGAGGATGCCAAGACGCCCTATGCGACCTTCCGGTTTGGGCCTGTGTCGCGCGAAAGCGTGGTCTCGCCCGTAACCGGCACGCCTGTGGTCCGCTGGACCGGCAAGGCCCTGCCGAGCGTCGAGGTGCCGGTGTTCGGATCGGTGGCCACGGGCCATGCCGATGTGCCCGAAGCCTATTACGTCCCGGCGCACAAGACAGAGGTGATTGCGCGGCTTAAGGCCCACGGCCTGAAGGCCGAGACCTTGACGGCCCCGCGCACGGTCAGCCTCCAGATGGGCCGCTTCGCTCAGATCGGCCACGATCCCAAGACCCGCGAAATGGAAGGCCAGTTCCCGGTCAGCTTCTCGGGCCTGACCTGGGCCGAGGAAACCGTGACCTTTGCCCCGGGTAGCGTGGTGGTGCCGACCGATCAGCCGCTGGGGGAGCTGGCGGTGCTGTTGCTTGAGCCGGACAGCCGCGACTCGTTCCTCGCCTGGGGCTATTTTCCGGAAATCCAGCAGCGGGTCGAATATATGGAGGCCTATGCCATTGCCCCCATGGGCGAAGCGATGCTGCAGGCGAATCCGGCGCTGAAGGCCGAGTTTGAGGCCAAGCTGGCCGCCGACAAGGCCTTTGCCGACAGCCCGTTTGCTCGCTTACAGTTCTTCTATGAGCGCTCGCCCTATTATGACCGGCATTTCCGACGCTATCCGGTTGGCAAGGTGATCGCAAAGTCAGTCTCCGGCCAGTAAGGCCGGATACACTTACTTCAGAGCGGCCATCGATTGGGCGCGCCCGATCCCCGGGTTCGAGCGGGTCATGGCATCGATAGTGTCGGCGTCCACGGGCTTGCTGAACAGGAATCCTTGGATGACATAACAGCCTGCGGCCTGTAGGATTTCGCGCTGTTCCATGGTCTCGACGCCCTCGGCAACGAGATCGAGGTGCAGAGCCTGGGCCAGCTTGACGATGGCACGGACCACGGCCTCGGCTTCTGGGTCTGTCCCCAGATTGCAGACAAAGGCGCGGTCGATCTTGATCTTGTCCACCGGGTAGCGACGCAGATAGCTGAGCGACGAATAGCCGGTGCCAAAGTCGTCGAGAGCTAGGGAGAAGCCCATGTCGCGAAGCTGGCGCAAGGTCGTTTGGGTAACGGTATCATCGGCCAGCAGCACGCCTTCGGTAATCTCAATTTCGATCCGAGCGGCGGGGGTGTTGGTCTGTTCCAGCAAGGCCTTGACCCGGTCGGTAAACCCGGCCTGACGCAGCTGGGATGCGGAGACATTGACCGCGACCTTGAGGTTCGGCCAGCGGTGGCTGTCCATCATTGCTTGGGCCAGAGCAAACATGCCGAGGGTGTCCATCAAGCCGCATTCTTCGGCCAGCGGGATGAAATAGCCCGGAGACACAGGACCGCGCTCTGGATGGGTCCAGCGCGACAGCGCCTCGACCCCGATCACGACGCCGCGGCTATTGACTTGGGGCTGATAGACGATCTGGATTTCGTCACGCGCCAAAGCCTCGCGCAGACCGGCTTCCATGTCTTTGCGCAGGCGCAAGGTCGCATCCATGTCCGGCTCGAAGAAGCAGGACTGACCGCGACCGCGATCCTTGGCCTTATAGAGGGCCAGTTCAGCCTGACGCAGCGCTTCGCCGGCATCGGTGTCGGCATCGGTTACGACCGAGACCCCAATCGAGCAGCCGGAATAGACTTGACCGGCGCTAAGGACCATCGGGCCAGTCAAGGCTTCCAGAACACGCTTCGCCATGCTGGCTGCGGCGCGCCCGTCGGCATCATTGAGAATGATCACGAATTCATCGCCGCCCAGACGCGCGACCGTATCGCCCGCGCGCAGGATGCCGCTGAGGGCCTGGGCCGTTTTGACGATCATTTCGTCCCCGGCCAGATGGCCGAGCGTATCGTTGACTTCCTTGAAACGGTCCAAGCCAATGCACAGGACAGCGACGGACCCGTCTTTGCGGCGTAAACGGTCTGTGGCCTGGGTGAAGCGCTCTTGGAATAAAATCCGGTTCGGAAGACCTGTGAGACTGTCATGGACGGCCATGTGCTTGGCCCGGGCCTCACTGGCCAGCAGGCTATCGGTGACCCGGCGACCATGTAACGCAATCAGCGCTGCGCCGAGGATCATGGTCAGGGTCGCGACACCAAGCGGCAGCAGACTTTTTGCGAACAATTCTTCGCCCGGCATGCGGGCTTTCCATGTGGCATAGAACGCGGCATCACCCACCTCGTTCTTGATCTGGGTCAGGGCATAGCCGTTAGGTTTGGCTTGGACCCGGTTCAGCAGTTTCAGGCCCTGAAGCTTGGACTCTTCGGCAAAACGATTGAGGCGTCGACCTTCGATGGGGCGTAACCCAATTACCATCGGAGCATTCCCCGCCGGACGCAGGGTTCTTTTCCGGGGTAGGATGAGAGCGGCCGCAATATAATAGGCCTTGCCATCTACCACCCGAACGATGTGTGCGGAGTGGGTGGCTTTCAGGGGGGGGAGCCCGTGAAGCTGGGCGGCGGATCGCGTGCCGCGCTCCATGAGACGCACGGTCTCGCGCAGAATTTCCGTCTCGACCCGGATCATTTCGAACCGGTCCGGGGTCATGGCCACACCCTCAAATGAGCCGATTACAGGCTGGTCCTTGCTGTTGAGAACAAAGATTTTCTCAAAACCTTGATGCCGAGTGAGGTAGTTGGCGACTTCAGCTTGGGTCCAGTCCGGATCGAAGCTGATCGCAACCTTTTCCGTCATCTCATCGTCATAGACGTTGTTATGAAGGTCTTCTTCGGCCCATTGTCCCATGGACACTATGCCCGCTTCGATCAAGCCCTGATCGAGTCGCAAGCTTTTTTGATCCATATCGCGGGTCCAGAACCACAAGGTCCCGGCGAGAAACGCCAAGGCCACAAGGGTCAAGCCGAGAATGGGACCAAAAAAACGCAATTCTTGTCGAGTATTCAGCACTTAGGCCTCAGGGTCACGGTTCTGTGAGTGCCTGAGCTTAGCTGCAAGACCTTAAATACTGGCAAATGCCCATTTTTCGCTTATTTTACAGGCGATTATGTGGTTTTTTGACCGAGTCCGCAGAATTTTTTCCGCTAAAGCCCAGTAACTTGCTGGCGATAAGAATGAAGGTTTGACGATCATGAAGCTGTTTATCTCTCCAGCCTCGCCCTTTGTGCGCAAGTGCCGCATCATCGTGCGCGAAAAGGGACTGAGTCATCAGGTCACCGAGATCGATACCGTGCCCTATGACAATCCGGCAGACCTGCTTCAGGTCAATCCGATTGCTCAGATCCCGGCCTTTGTCCGCGAAGATGGTGTCGCTCTGACCGACAGCCTCCTGATTGGGGCCTATTTGGATCATGTGGGTCAGGGGGCCGCCTTGGTGCCGAGCGTAACCGAGGGGGACCTGCATTGGGCGGTTCGTCGTCACGAAATGCTGGGACACGGGGTGCTGGATCTGAGCGTCAAGTGCGTGCTGGAGCGCCGCCGCCCGGCGTCTGAGCAATCGCCCTCGCATATTGAACGCTGGAAGGGCGGGATCCTGCGTTCGTTGGATGTCGCCGAAGCCTTGGCCGCAAAGGGTGAATTACACGCCAGCCCGCTGACCCTGGGCAATCTGACGGTGGGGGTGGCCCTGACCTATCTGGACTTCCGCCTGCCGGATTTTGTCTGGAAGGACGGGCGACCGGCACTTGTGGCCCTTCAGGCGGCCCTGGAAACCCGGCCGAGCTTTGTCGATACCGCCCCGCGTTAAGATCCTAAGCTGGCCGGGATCAGATCACGCCCAAAAGACGGGCCAGCTGATATCCGGCCAGTACAATAATCAGGGTGCCGACCATCAAGGTCAGGACCTTGGTCGGGATCCGCTTGGTAATCAGACCGGCAAAGGGGGCCGCAATCAACCCTCCGACGACCAGACCGGCTACCGCCACAGCATGTTCTTTGAGATCGCCCGCTTCTTCCCAATGGCCAGATACGAGCGCCCAGACAAAGGTTGCTGAAATCGCAGTGGTCACAAAGAACTCGGCCGTATTGACCGTGCCGATCGCTTTGCGCGGTTCAAGCCCGGCCCCGACCATGGTCGTGGTCACGGTCGGACCCCAGCCACCGCCGCCGACGGCATCAAAAAAGCCGCCGACCAGCCCCAATGGCCCGGCCCATCGCGTGGCAAAGCGTGCCGGAATGATCCCTTTCAGGCCACGGTACAGAATATAGAAGCCCATGATCCCGAGATAGGCGATGATGAAAGGCTTGATGACATCCCCATCAATACCGGTCAGAAAAAAGGCTCCGGCAACGCCGCCGAGCACCCCGCCGATCACGAGGGGGAAGAATAGACGCCATTTGACATTTTTATGGGCGGCATGGGACAGGCCGGACGCCCCCGTCGTAAACACCTCGGCAACATGGACACTGGCCGACGCGGCAGCCGGTGGAACGCCAAACGCAATCAAAACGGATGACGACGTCACGCCGTAGGCCATGCCCAAGGCCCCATCGACGGTTTGCGCCAGCAGTCCCACAAGCAAGAACAAAACAAAAGTATCAATACCGTCCAAAAGCTGACTCCAGATTCTGCACTGGTGCGCAAACAGCTTTTGGCACCTAAATCCCCTTTAGCGAGGTCTTGATTTAGCGCAAAGCGACAGATTCTAACGCTATGCCTTTGTCAGGCTAAACTGAACGGGTCCGATCCCCTAATCACGGGGAATAACAATCGCGGCAGGTGGGTCGTTTTCCCACGGCCTGTGGCCTTGTTGCGGCGGCCTTGGACGTGTATTCCCGCCGATCTGCTGATTTTCTACGATTTTGAAATGCCGGGAGACTGTTTTGCATCTGCCACAGGCCAAGCTGGATCAAGTTCTGGACCGCTTTCATCAGGTCGAGGCCCGAATGGGGGCGGCGACTGAGGGGGCCGAGATCGTGCGCCTGTCGCGTGAGCATGCGGAACTGAAGCCCGTGGCCGAGGCTGTGACCCGGCTCATTCGGGTACGCGCCGATATGGCCGACCTTCAGGACATGCTGACGGCAGGGGACGCCGAGATGGCCGCCCTGGCCCGCGAAGAGTATGAGGCGCACAAGGCCGCCTTGCCGGATCTGGAGCGCGGGGTGGCGTTGTTGCTGGCCCCAAAAGACAAAGACGAGCACGCTTCGGCCATTCTCGAAGTGCGCGCGGGGACCGGGGGCGATGAAGCGGCGCTGTTCGCCGGGGACCTGTTCCGGATGTACCAGCGTTATGCCCAGTCTCAGGGCTGGAAGGTTGAAATTGACAGCGTCTCCGAAGGGGAGGCCGGCGGGTACAAGGAAATCATCGCCTCTATCGCCGGCCACGGCGTGTTCGGCCAGCTCAAGTTCGAGTCGGGTGTGCACCGGGTCCAGCGGGTGCCCGCCACCGAAGCTGGGGGACGGATCCATACGTCAGCGGCCACAGTCGCCGTCTTGCCCGAGGTCGAGGATGTTGAAATCGAGATCCGCGATCAGGACCTGCGCATCGACACCTATCGCTCGTCCGGGGCCGGGGGGCAGCACGTCAACAAGACCGACTCGGCGGTGCGGATTACCCACTTACCGACCGGGATCGTCGTGACATCTTCTGAAAAGTCACAGCATCAAAACCGCGCCATTGCCATGCGCAACCTCAAGGCGCGGATGTATGACATGCAGCGTCAGGCGCTCGATACGGCGCGCTCCGATGCGCGAAAATCTCAGGTGGGGTCTGGGGATCGCTCTGAACGGATCCGCACCTATAACTATCCCCAAGCGCGGGTCACGGATCACCGCATCAATCTGACTCTCTATAATCTGCCACAGATCATGGAAGGGGATTTGGGGGGCGTGATTAATGCGTTGATTGCCGAGGACCAAGCCGAACGTCTGGCGGCGCTCGAAGACGAGTTCCGCTGAGCGGCGCGGGTCGCGCTTTAGCGCGTTCCCGCTGTCGCAGGAGAGATGGCTGGTCGCATTGAGGGCAGTTGCGCCACCAGTGGCCGTGCCGTTGCGCCGTCGATCCCTGAACCCGCAATGGGGCGCTTTTCCTGTTCCTGGAACGGCGTTTTCGCCAAGGCGAGGGTCTGGGGTTGGCCTTCAGGGCTATCTTTCATTTCGGCTAGGGCCAGCATGTGGTCGACACGCGCTTTTTCAGCTTTGAATTCGGCGAGGTCCGCCCCCGCCAAGATCGTCCCTTGGGGCACCTTGGCGCCCTTGGGATTGACCGGACGGCGGTTTTGCCAGACTTCGAAATGCAGGTGCGGCCCGGTCGAGCGTCCGGTCGAGCCGACATAGCCAATCACCTGGCCTTGGGTTACGCGCTGGCCCGGTTTAACGGTGATGCGGGACATGTGGGCATAGCCCGTATCCCAGCCACCGGTGTGCTGGATCCGGACCCAGCGGCCATAGCCGCCCCACCATTTGGCATCAACAATCACGCCATCCCCAGCCGCCAAGATCGGGGTTCCAGTTGGCGCGGCAAAGTCGATCCCGGTGTGCATCTTCTCATAACCTAGGATCGGGTGGCGACGGACCCCATAGCCCGATGAGGTCCGGGCCCCATCAATCGGTGTGGCTAGCAGGAAGCCCCGGATATTCTTGCCAAACTCGTCAAAGAACTGCGCTTCCTTTGCGCCGGGAGGTTGGAACCGATAGAAGCGCGAGACACCGCCCTTGGCCCGAACCTCGGCATAGAGCAAATCGCCCGTCTCCACGGTGCGACCGCTTTCGGTCACGGTGCGATCAAAGATCAGCTTGAACTGGTCGCCCGGCTTAATGTCACGTTGAAAGTCGAGCTTGTGGGCGAACAGCTTAACCACGCGCGAGGTGATCGACGGTGTTGCGCCCATGGCGGCGGCGGAGGCATAGAGCGAGCCCGAGATTTCACCGACAGCGACGCGGCGCTCTTCGCGGACCTTTTCTTCGATCACCCGAAGGCGCATGGCTCCGTCATGGCTGGTCGTCAGGGTCAATTGCTTGGCCGGCCCCGTACGCACTGTCAGCCCCAACAGGCGGGCGGGCGCATTGCTGCCAGATTGCGGCTTGGCCACAGCGGCTTGCAGTTTCAGGCCCGCCTTGATGTTCACCACATCAAAGGCCTGGGACAGAAGATTGACAGCGGCCCGCGCGTCTTCAGAGGATACGCCCGTCCGCGCGACGGCATCGGCGAGGGTCTCGCCTGTTTTGACACTGACCGGCATGGTTAGGGGTTCCGCAAAGCCCTGGCGCGAGGCGGCTTCGGCATAGGCCCGGGTCTCAAGATCCGTAACCTGTTCCGGATCCAGTTTCGGCAAAGAGGGCTCGCCCGGTTGGAAAACGCGCCAGATCAAGGCGCTGACAAGCACGGCTGTCGCGGTCGTCGCCAGATAGGGCGTTAGACGGACCGGTTGGCGGCGAGGATCAAGCTGAGTCATCGGACCCCGTCGGTTGTCGGCGGCCTGGTCGCGCAAGGGCACAACATCAGACGGCCTAAGCCAAACGTCAATTCAGGTCCCGTTCACCAGGACCCAGCTAAGCACCGTTAACAGGATTCCCGTCCGCTTTGCAAACTGTTGCACAAAAGCTTCAGGCGAACCCGGTTCGACGAAGAGCGACTGAAATAGCGATTTTTGACGTGTTGTCCATAGTTTTAACGGTTTTGTGGTTTACCATTCCCCTTGATCATGTCTGACACCGATGACGAATTCCGTTTGCCAGAAGGCTTTCGACCCGCTTTTGCCC
>DAITMY010000089.1:0-8569 GCA_036834925.1 Asticcacaulis sp. | reverse complement strand
CATGCCCGCGACGGAATAGAGCATCAAGGCCCCGATCATCGCAATCAGCGTAATCAGAAGTGCAAAGCCCCAGTCAATCTGCTTGACCTTGGTCTGCCAGCGATCGCGTTCCCCCGGCCGACTGATAGCACTAGACGTCATGGTAAGGGTCCTGGGTTTACGGGATTGGCTTGCGGCACAAAATCCGCCTCGGGCATAACCCCCGGCTCGTCGAAGTAGTTGTCCGGCTCATCATTTATCACGGCGGTTTCCGGCTCGACCACCTCGGACAGGGGCCGCTCGATCCGGGCGCGCATACTGGGATCCTTGAGCAGGACCACCTTCATGACTTCACGAGCCATGGGGGCCGCGATCTTTGAGCCGGACCCACCATGTTGGACAATAACCGAAATCGCATACCGGGGGACATCATGGGGCGCAAAGGCCACGTAGAGGGCGTGGTCGCGCAGTCGCCATTGCAGGCTTTCATTGGAGCGAACCCCCCGCAGGCGCTCCGCTCTCGAGATGTTGCGGACCTGAGCTGTGCCCGTCTTGCCGGCCATTTTAAGGTCGCCAAGACCCAGCTGGCTGGTCCGATAGGCGGTGCCACGGGTGTCATTGGCCACAGCGGCCATACCGGCCCGAACCAGATCCAAGTGCGCTTGCGAGAACGGTAGATCCTTCAGATCCGTCTCATAGGCATGCTTATCTTGTCCGACGGCCTTGATCAGGCGCGGCACCACCGCCTTGCGGCCATTCGCGAGCCGGGCCGTCATGATCGCCAATTGCAGGGCATTGGCCGTCAGGAACCCCTGGCCGATGGAGTAATTCAGCGTATCCCCGCCCTGCCAGCGTTTATCATTCTTGATATTTTCGCGTTTCCAGGCCGGTGTCGGCACAGTGCCGCTGCGCTGTCCGCCGATACCAATCTTGTAATCCTGACCGAAGCCAAGCGCCTTTGCCGCTTCAGCGATCCGGTCGGGGCCACAGCGCGGGCTCATGTGATAAAAATAGACATCGCATGAGTTCTTGATCGCCTCATGCAGATTCTGACTGCCGTGCCCACCTCGCTTCCAGCAGGCAAAGTTACGATTCCCGAACCGATAACTGCCCGTACAGACGACCCGTTCATTCGGATTAACTCCGGCCGCTAGGATCGCCAAAGCCGTGGTCATTTTGAACGTCGAACCTGGCGGATAGAGCGACGAAATCGTCTTGTCGAGCAAGGGGTTACGTTCGTACTCCGACAGCAACCGATAGGTCTTTGATGGGATGCCCGGCACGAACAGATTGGCATCAAAGGACGGCCCAGAGGCCATGCACAGGATATCGCCGGTCTGGACATCCATGACCACAATCCCGCACGCCTCCTGGCCCATGACTTCGAGCGCGCGCTTCTGGATGTCCGCATCCAAGGTCAGCATAATATCTTTGCCGGGAACGGGCGGACGACCGCCTTCAGGGTCTTCGGCCACTACGCGGCCCCGGGCATCGACTTCGACCTTTTGAGCGCCGGGGACTCCGCGCAGCTCCAGATCCAGCGCCTTTTCCACGCCCAGCTTGCCGATCCGAAAGCCCGGGTGCATCAGAATGGGGTCGGGTTTCCCATTCTTTTTTTCGACCGCTTCGAGGTCTTTTTCTGACACCTTGGCGACATAGCCGATCACATGGGCAAAGGCCCCGCCGTCGGGATAGACTCGCACCTCATTCATATCGGCCACAAGCCCAGGAATGTCTGCAGCATAGAGATTGACCCGGGAGAACTCTTCCCAAGTCAAATCGGTCGCCACGGCGACGGGCACAAAGCTCGGGCTTTGATTGATTTCGCGGATCAGTTGACGGCGACGCTGCTGCGTCTGAGGCAACAGACGCGCAACCATGTCGAGGGTCTCATCCACGTCCTTGGTTTCATTGCGCAGGATCAGGACGCGGAAACTGGGCCGGTTGCCGGCGATCACCGCGCCGTTGCGATCCAGGATACGGCCGCGCGGCGGCGGCAAAAGCCGGAAGTTAAACTGATTAGCGGCCGAGAGCTGCTTATAACGCCCCGCATCGACGATCTGGAGCTGGACCAAGCGACCTGTCAGGACGGTCAGTCCCAGGGCCGTGATCCCGCCCAGCATGAAGGTGCGCCGGTGATAGGTGCCCTGGCGCTCGTTCGCTTCCTTAAAGAAAATGGCGGGCTCACTCATCGGAAGCGCACATCCACATCATCAAAACGGTCCAGCATTGCCCGAACCAGCGGCCAGAGGATCAGGGTCGCCAAAATTTGTTCAAACACACCAAACAGGCGCGGCACCATGCCGGTATCCAGTGTCACAAACAGGGTATTGAGGATGAAGACGCTCAGAATCGCTCCAAGGTAGTAGGTAAAAATAATGTGGCTTTCCTGACCACTGATGAGCATGCGTGACAACAGCACCGCGCCATAGGTGCCCATCAGGCTGAGGGTCCACAGCCCCATAATCCCCCCCCAGAGGACATCACAGAACAAACCAAGGAACAGAAGCGCTAAGGGTGCCAAGGTCGAAGGCCGGATCAAGGGCCAGGTGAAGGCCAGAACCATCGGAAAAACCGGCTCAGGCAAAACCCAGTTGCCGAAATGGACCGGCGTTGAAAACACGACCAACAGAATCAGGCAGATCAGCGCCGGCAAAAAGATCCAGTCCCAAGGCCCGATCAGCCGGACAGCCATACCGCGCTTCACGTTATTGCTCCACGACCGGAGATGGGGTGCCGAGGTCCTGCGTTGGAGCGGCCCGCGATGGAGAGGCCTGAGAGGCAGAGGTTGTGGTCTGCGATCCCGGGGGCCGTGAAGGCGATGTCGTTGAGGGTGACTGCACTGGACGCGGTGCAGGTCTTGGGGCGGTCGAGGCCGTTGTCAGGCTCAGGTTTGGCGCGTCACCAGCCGGAACAGGCGGCAGAATGTCGCTGAGCGGCGGCGAGGCCAGGGCTTGAGGGTTCGTCAATTGTGAGAAATCTTTAAATTTCAGCACACGGACCAAATCAACCGGAGAACGGTCGGCGTAAAGCTTGACGCGGTAAACGCCATCAAGGCCTTGAGCGACCACCCCGACCGGAAGCCCGCGCGGGAACATGCCCCCGTCGCCCGAGGTCAGGATCTGATCCCCCTTCGTTACGGCATTTTGGCCCCGCGTGAATTCCAACCGGGGATGCTTGCCCCCGTCGCCCACCAAGATTGCGCGGCTGTCTGTGCGGTTGACCAGCACTGGGACACGGCTGGCCACATCGGTGAGCATGACGACCCGGCTGACCGACCCCGAAGTGCCGACCACACGCCCAACGAGGCCATGTTCAGTAATCACAGGATTGCCAAATCTGACACCCTGCTTTTCCCCGGCATCGATCAGGCGGTTATTGGCAAACGGACCGCGCGACACCGAGACAGACCGGGCGGTCACCATCTCCACCGGCGGCTCGGTCCGCAGCTGCAACAGCTTTTCGTAGCGCGCGTTGATATCCTTCATTTGGATATAGAGATCGCGATACTGTGAAAGCTCCTCAACCCGCTTACGCAGCCGACGGTTTTCAGAAACCGCAAAGAAATAGTCATCAAGCCAATTGGCCCCCTCACCGGCCCAACGGACCGGCTGAGCAATCGCGCCACTGGCCGGAGCGACACCCATGTCAACGGCGGCCCGCACACCATAGCTATTGAGACTATGATTTTCCCGACGATCCCCCAGCATCAACAACACGGACAAGATCAGACCGACCACCACGACAGCCCCCGCCGTCCAGGTCATTGGCAAAGTCAGCTTTTCGAACTTTTTGTCCGTGTAAGACATGACCGTCTACCCTCTGTTGCCTGCTCACCGCCTTCCCCAGGCCATGCGCAAGGCGTTTGCCCCCCGGGGCTCGGATACAGCCTATACTCTGAGGTCAGGGTCTCAGGGAAGGGTCGATTCCAGAACGCCCTTCATCCAGCGCGGATGCTCCAGAACGCGGCCACAGCCGATAGCCACGCAGGACAGCGGATCCTCGGCCACGCTGACGGGAAGACCCGTCTGATCGCGAATTTCGACATCCAAGCCACGCAGCAAAGCCCCGCCGCCCGTCAGCATGATCCCCTTGTCGGCGATATCCGCCGCCAGCTCCGGCGGGGTGGCTTCCAGGGCAACCTTGACCGCCTCTATGATCTGCGCCACCGGCTCGGCCAAGGCTTCGGCGGCCTGGCGCTCGCTGATGCGCACTTCGCGGGGCACGCCCTGCATCAGGTCGCGGCCCTTGACCTCGATCGACAGGCCTTCGCCATCGTGCGGAACACGGGCGGTGCCAATGTCCTTTTTGATGCGCTCTGCCGTGGTTTCACCGATCAGCAGGTTGTGGTTGCGGCGCATGAAGCTGATGATCGCCTCATCCATCTTGTCGCCGCCGACGCGCACCGAGCGCGAATAAACGATACCCGACAAGGACAAGACCGCGACCTCGGTGGTCCCGCCGCCGATATCGACCACCATCGAGCCGGTCGGCTCGTGGATCGGCAGACCCGCCCCAATCGCCGCAGCCATCGGCTCGTCGATCAGGCCCACGCGGCGTGCCGAAGCGTTCAGGCACGAGTCGTTAATGGCCCGGCGTTCCACAGCGGTGGCCCCAGAGGGCACGCACACGATCACCTTGGGGTTCACAAAGCCCTTACGGTTATGAACCTTGCGGATAAAATATTTGATCATTTCCTCGGCGACTTCAAAGTCGGCGATCACCCCATCGCGCATCGGGCGGATGGCTTCCATGTGGCCCGGCGTGCGACCCAGCATCTGCTTGGCCTCTATGCCCACGGCGTGCACGACCTTGCGGCCCCCCACATTGCGCAGAGCCACCACCGACGGCTCGTTCAGGACAATGCCGCGCCCCTTCATATAGATGAGGGTGTTCGCCGTGCCGAGGTCGATGGCGATATCGTTCGAGATCATGCCGAACAGAGGCTGGAACATGGGCGGGAATAACCAATCGTGAAGCGGACCGAAGAGATTCCTTCGGTGTCAGAGGGGACCCCCTCATAACACGAAACCAGAGTTTCTGATGCACCGTCGGAAAAAAGCCCAATGCCCGCATCCGACGCGGATTTCAAGTCATTAGATGGTTACAAATTCGGGCACGACGAGACAGATCGGGGATTTTTGCTCAAGTCGACGGGCAATTCGCGCTCAAAGCGAAGCGTGCCGCCAGCCTTCGCCCAAAAGACGAAAGGGCTACTGCGGATCCGACAGTTGCCGCGCCTCGGCCCGACGGGTCAGATAATGCCGCGCCGCCAGCATCACACCCAGCCATGCCAGACCAAAACCCGCCATCATCAGCGCCCCTTTCCAGCCCCCCTCGCCCGACATCAAGGCCGTAAACGAACTGCCGAACAAGGCGACCAGCGCGGTCTTGGGCAGGACCCCGAGCGCACACCCGCCCAGAAACCGCCAGAACGGCGCGCCCGACGCGCCAAACGCCATATTGACGACAATAAAGGGGGCGGACGGCACGTTACGGATAATGAACGAGCCCATGAACGCATTGCTGCCGATAAAGCGGGTCAGGCGGTTCAAGGTCCCGGAACCGATCCGCGCCAACATGTTGGCCCCGGCCAGACGTCCAACATAAAAGGTCACGGCGGCAGAGACGATGGTCGCCAGCCAGCTGTAAATAAAGCCCTGCCAATGGCCAAAGGCCACCACACAGGCGGCAATCAGCACAAACTGAGGTGCGCCAATAAATGCCGCCAAGACGAAGACGGCGACGACGATAAAGACGGCCCAGGGGCTGCCGCGGAAATGCATCAGCCACAGTTCGACGTCGTGGCTCAGTTCGACCCCAAAATCGGACTTGCCGATTAGGAACACGAACATAACCGACGCGAGGAGCCCCAAGGTGACGATCGCGGCACGCCAAGCCTTGGCATCCATGCTGTTTACAAAGCGCCAGAGCGCGGACCACAAAGACATCATGGCGGTTGTTTACGACGTCCCAACAGGAGTGCAAGTCCGGGAAAAGAAGTCTGTTTAGCCGGGCGCCCCTCCCCTGACGGCCCGCAACGGCTCCTGACGGCAACAGCCGTGCATAAGCCCGCTCTTTTCCGCATGTCTGCGCGTTCATGCCAAGGCCATACGCCGAAAAACCGAAAAAATTTGTCTGGACGGGTCCCGACGACTGGTTCAGCCCGGTCAAGTTGCGTAAGACAGTCGCGGCCGGGGGGACAGGTCTCCATCGGGATCTTTGTGCCCCGCCGCTCCGTGTTTATCCGCGAACTCCGAAGGTTGCCCATGTCCATTGAGTCCCTCGCCCTGAAGCGCATCAAGCCGTCCGCCACCCTGGCCGTGACCCAAAAAGCGCGCGAGCTCAAAAGCCAGGGCCTGAATGTCATTTCGCTCGGGGCCGGTGAGCCGGACTTTGACACGCCCCAAAACATCAAGGATGCCGCTGTCGCCGCCATCGCGCGCGGTGAAACCCGCTATACCGACGTGGACGGGATCCCCGAGCTGAAGGCCGCCATTGTCGCCAAGTTCCAGCGCGAAAACCGCCTGACCTACACGACCCGCCAGGTCGGCGTCGCCCCGGGCGGCAAGGCCGTGCTTTACAATGCCCTGCTGGCCACGGTGTCCGAAGGCGATGAAGTGATCATCCCCGCCCCCTACTGGGTGTCCTATCCGGACATGGTGCTGCTGACCGGGGGCACGCCGGTGGTGATCGCCGCCGGACCCGAAACCGGCTTTAAGCTGTCGCCCGCGGCACTGGAAAGCGTGATCACGCCCAAGACCAAGTGGCTGATCCTCAATTCCCCGTCCAACCCGACCGGCGCGGCCTATACCGCCGAGGAGCTCAAGGCCCTCGGTGAGGTGCTGCTGCGTTACCCGCATGTGCACATTATGACCGACGACATGTACGAGCATCTGATGTTCGACGGTCTTCAGTTTGCCACCCTGGCCGAAGTGGTCCCGGCGCTCTATGACCGCACCTTGACGGTCAACGGCGTCTCCAAGGCCTATTCCATGACCGGCTGGCGGATCGGCTATTACGGCGGGCCGGAAGCAATCGTCAAAGCCATGGGCAAGGTGGCGAGCCAGACCACCTCGAACCCCTGCTCGATCGCCCAATGGGCGGCGGTCGAGGCCCTGAACGGCACCCAGACCTTCATCCCTGAACGGGCGGCCGTGTTCCAGAAGCGCCGCGACCTGGTTGTGCGCATGCTCAATGCCGCCGAGGGCATCCATTGCCCGACCCCGGAAGGCGCGTTCTATGTCTATCCGTCGATTGCCGGCTGCATCGGCAAGACCGCGCCGTCGGGTAAGGTGATCGAAAGCGACGCCGATTTCGCCGCCGAGCTGCTCCAGACCGAAACTGTGGCAGTGGTCCACGGCGAGGCCTTTGGCCTGTCGCCGTTCTTCCGCATTTCCTATGCCACCTCGGAAAGCGTGCTCGAAGAGGCCTGTACGCGCATCCAGCGCTTCTGCGCGTCGCTGAAATAGGGCATCCAGAGGATGGGGGGCATGACCGCAACCCTGTTGGCCGTTGGGCTGGCGCTGTGTCTCGCGCCCATTCTGGGCCATCTGATGGTTCAGGGTGGGCCCGTCGACCGACCGCGCGAACGGGGCCTACACAAGGCCCCGACCCCCACCAGCGGCGGCCTCGCGGTGATTGCCGCCATTGGGTGCGGTCTGATTGCCTTGGGCATTCTCGATCCGGGCTATAGCCCCGACCTGAAGGACACCCTGCCGCTCCTCGCCTTTGCCGCCCTGATGGGGGTCAATGGCGCGCTGGATGATCTGTTTGACCTTCCGGCCCTGCCCAAGCTGATCGTGCAGATGGCCGCGGCGCTGTTGCTGGCCGGGTCTGGCCTGCGGGTCGAGGCCCTGCCGCTCGGCTTTGATACGACGCTCCCTGTCGGCCCAGTCCTTGGGACGGTATTCAGTGCCCTGTGGATCCTGATGGTCATCAATGCCGTCAATTTCATGGACGGATCCAATGGCTTGGCGCTTGGGGTCCAGGGCTATGCGCTGGTGACCCTCGGGGTGTGGCTGTGGCCATCGGCGCCGTTCTTTGGCGGGCTGCTGCTGATTGCAGGCGCGGCCAACCTCGGATTCTTACCGCTCAACCTGCCGCTCGGCCGGATCTTTCAGGGTGACAGCGGGGCCTTTTTCAGCAGCGCCCTGATCGCGGGCGGCGTGCTGTTCGGGGCGCGTGAAGCGGCCTTTTCCCCCTGGTTTGGCGGGTTTCTGCTGCTGCCGTTGCTGGTGGACGTAGCCCTGACCCTCGTGCACCGCGCCCGCCTTCGTTTGCCCTTGATGCAGGCGCACCGGGATCACCTCTATCAGGTGTGGCTCGCCCGCACCGGCCGCCCCCACGCAGACCTGGCCTTCCGGGTCTGGGGCCTCAGCCTGATCAGCCTGTTGATCGGCACGCTGGCAGAGCTGCAAGCCAAGGCGTGGATCGCCCAGATCTTCGGCCTCAGCGCCTTTGTGCTCGTGATCGGCTGGCTGATCGCCTACCGCCGCCTGAGCCAAAACGCGTAAAGGGATCCCCTCCGCCCCGCTTTGGGGGGAGGTGGCCTGAAAGGCCGGAGGGGTGTCTTTCGGTCGTATAAGCG
>DAITMY010000088.1:4198-8635 GCA_036834925.1 Asticcacaulis sp. | reverse complement strand
GCCTTGAGGAAGGCCGCGGCATCCAGTTCCGGCTCCCCACGCGCCTTGCGCTGGGCGTTGACGGCGGTGCGGATGAAGGTCAGGGCCGGAACGCCGGGGATTTCGAGCGGATATTGGAACGACAGATAAAGCCCCGCCGCCGCGCGCTCGTGAACCTCAAGGTCCAGCAAATCTGCGCCATTCAACGAAGCGGTGCCACCCGTGACCTCATAGCCGGGGCGGCCCGCCAAGGTATAGCCGAGAGTCGATTTCCCCGCCCCGTTCGGCCCCATGATCGCATGGACTTCGCCCGCCGGCACGACAAGGCTCAAGCCCTTGAGGATGGTCTTGTCGTCCACAGTGACGGTGAGATTTTCGATATTCAGCATGAGGCAGACTTCAGTTCGTTAAAAGACGGAGAGGAGATTGGGAAATGGGTCATCATCACCCCACGCTCCCTTCGAGGCTGACGGCGACGAGCTTCTGGGCCTCGACGGCGAATTCCATCGGCAGCTCCTGAAGCACTTCTCGCACAAAGCCGTTGACCAGTAGCGCCACCGCCTCTTCGGCCGGCAGGCCGCGCTGCATGGCATAGAACATCTGATCTTCGGACAGGCGGGTGGTGGTGGCCTCGTGCTCGAACTGGGCCGAGGCGGTATCCGCTTCGATATAGGGCACGGTATGCGCCGCGCAGGTCTTGCCGATCAGCAAGCTGTCGCACTGGGTAAAGTTGCGCGCACCCTTGGCCTTGGCATGGGCCGAGACGATACCGCGATAGGTGTTAGAGGATTTTCCCGCTGATATGCCCTTTGAGATAATCCGTGAGCGGGTATTGGCCCCAAGGTGGATCATCTTGGTGCCGGTATCGGCCTGTTGGAAGCCATTGGTCACGGCGATCGAATAGAATTCGCCGACGCTGGCTTCACCGCGCAGGATGCACGACGGGTATTTCCAGGTCACCGCCGAGCCGGTCTCGACCTGGGTCCAGCTCACCTTGGCGCGCGCCCCACGACAGTCGGCGCGCTTGGTGACAAAGTTATAGATCCCGCCCTTGCCGGTCTGGGGATCGCCCGGATACCAGTTCTGGACGGTCGAATATTTGATCTCGGCATCGTCCAAGATCACCAGCTCGACGACCGCCGCATGCAGCTGGTTTTCATCGCGCATCGGGGCGGTGCAGCCTTCAAGATAGGAGACATAGGCCCCCTTGTCGGCGATGATCAGGGTCCGCTCGAACTGGCCGGTGGATTGGGCATTGATGCGGAAATAGGTCGACAGCTCCATCGGGCAACGCACGCCCGGCGGCACATAGACAAAAGAGCCATCCGAGAACACCGCGCTATTGAGCGCCGCGAAGTAGTTATCCGATACCGGCACCACGGTCCCCAGATACTGGCGCACCAGCTCCGGATAGTCGCGCAAGGCTTCGGAGATCGGGCAGAAGATCACTCCGGCCTTTTTCAGCTCTTCCTTGAAGGTCGTGACGACCGAGACGCTGTCGAACACCGCATCCACGGCATAGCGCGGCGCACCCTCGACCCCGGCCAGAACGGCCTGCTCTTTCAACGGAATCCCGAGCTTTTCATAGGTGCGCAGCAGTTCCGGATCGACCTCGTCGAGGCTCTTGGGGCCGTCCTTCTTTTTCGGGGCGGCGTAATAATAGAGATCCTGATAGTCGACCTTCTCATAGGCGACCTTGGCCCATTCCGGCTCGTCCATGGTCAACCAGCGCTCATAGGCATCCAGACGCCATTGCAGCATCCATTCCGGCTCGTCTTTCTTGGCCGAAATGAAGCGGATGATGTCGGGGTTGAGCCCCTTGGGCGCGTATTCGGTTTCGATGTCGGTGACAAAGCCGTGCTTATAGGTTTCCAGCGCCTGGACCTGATCAACGGTTTCCTTGACTGCGGCCATAACCCTTACGCTCCTTGCGCCATAAACTGCGGACGGCGCGCCTGATACTGCTGATGACAGGCCAGCCACGCCTCGACGGCGGCGGCCCAATCGCTGTCTTGTGTGTTCCAGCCGCCGGATAGGCGCAGACCACAGGCGGCGTCCTCGCCATAGCCCATGGCTTCGAGAACCCGGCTGGACTTAACCTTGCCTGAGGAACAGGCAGACCCGGCGCTGACGCGGATCCCGCGCAGGTCCATCGCCATCACCTGCAGTTGGGCGGACCAGCCCGGGGTGACGACATTGAGGATATGCGGCAGGCGCGGGGCCCCCTTGCCGACGATGATCGCCCCTGCGGCCTCAAGAGCGGCCAGAGCCAAATCCCGTGCGCCGCTATCGTAGGGGCCAAACGAAAGCTCGGCTTGCGCCGCTTCAGCCGCCGCGCCGAACCCGGCAATCCCGCTGAGGTTTTCAGTTCCACTGCGCCGCCCGCGCTCCTGACCGCCGCCATGCAGACGCCGCACCAGCGTCGCTCCGGCCCCATAGATCAGGGCGCCGACCCCTTGAGGGCCACCCAGCTTATGGGCGGAGAGGCTGAGGGTGTCACAGCCGAGGGACGCCCAATCGAGCGGGATTTTACCCGCAGCCTGAACGGCATCGACGTGCAGCCAGCCCCGGCGCGGGGTCAAACGCGCGGCCACGTCGGCCACCGGCTGGATCACCCCGGTTTCATTATTGGCCAGCATCAGCGCCACAAACGGACGGCCACTGCCCCGCGCCAACAGCGCGTCGAGCGCCTCAAGGTCGAGCACACCCTCACGGGTGACCGGACAGATCTGAAGCGCCTTGCCATGGGCGACCGCTGCCGCTCGGGCCGTTTCCAACACACAGTCGTGCTCAATGGCGCTGACGATCAAGGTGGTGATGTCCGGGTGCAGGGCCGCGCTTTCGATCGCCAGGGCATTGGCTTCGGTCCCGCCGCTTGTGAAAACCACATCGGTAACCGACGCGCCGACCAGACGCGCGACCTGGCCGCGGGCAGTTTCCATCATCAACAGGGCTTTGCGGCCCGTCGCATGCACCGAGGCCGGATTGCCGCCGAGGCGCAGTGCCTCTAAGATCAGGGCCTCCGCTTCGGGCCGGATCGCCGAGGTTGCGGCATGGTCGAGGTAGATATTCTGGCTCATTCGGCGGCCCCCAAAGCCGGGGTCCCCAGAACCGGTTCACTCACGCGGCGGGTACGACGGCTGATGACATCGCGCAGCGAAACCTCGGCCAGATAATCATGAATCGCCGCGCCGAGATCTTCCCAGAGGAAATGGGTCAAGCAGCGCTCGCCCCCGCCCATGCACCCCTTGGGTGACCCATGCGAGGCGCAGCGCGTGGCCCGAATCGGTTCATCGACAGCCAAAACGATTTCCGCCACATAGGTCTTGTCGTCCGCCTTGGCCAATCGATAGCCGCCCCCCGGCCCGCGCGCACTGCGCACCAGCCCGGCGCGGCGTAGGCGCGCGAACAATTGCTCCAAATAGGACAGGGAAATTTGCTGCCGATCGGCAATATCGGCCAAGGCTATCGGCTTATCCGAGGCGTTCAGCGCCAGATCCGTCATCGCCATGACGGCATAGCGGCCTTTGGTGGACAGTCGCATGAGTTCCCCATCACAGCCTGCATCTTTTTTATTCAGAAAAGACGCGCAAGGCCCGACGCTTGTGCTACAACCCGCGCCTTTCTGGAATGACGCGTACGGCCGGGAAATAGGAATTCCGACTATCCCAGTCAAGTATTATACGTCATCTCTATGACAAATCCTGTGGCTTGAGAACCAGTGGTAAGGGGATTGCGATGCCTGAGGTGATTTTGACCGGTGCAGCGGGCCGGATTGAAGGGCGCTACACGCCTGGCAAACGCGAAAACGCGCCGATTGCCCTGATCCTGCACCCCCACCCCAAGGCGGGTGGCCAGATGAACAATCCGGTGACGGTCCAACTGTTCCACCTGTTCATGACGCGCGGCTTTTCGGTGCTGCGCTTCAATTTCCGGGGCGTGGGCAAGAGCCAGGGCGAGTTTGATGCCGGGATTGGTGAACTGGCCGATGCGGCCACGGCGCTGGACTGGCTTCAGGCGACCAATCCCTCAGCCGAGCAATGCTGGGTCGCGGGCTATTCGTTCGGGGCCTATATCGGCATGCAGCTGCTGATGCGTCGCCCGGAAACCGACGGCTTTATCTCGGTCTCGCCCCCGACCAATATGTACGACTTCAGCTTCCTCGCCCCCTGCCCGGCGTCAGGCCTGTTCCTGCATGGCTCGGCCGACAGCGTGGTGCCGACCGCCGAAGTGGACCGGGTCGTGGCCAAGCTGCGCACCCAAAAGGGCATTACCATTGACCACGAACTGGTCGAGGGGGCGTCGCACTTCTGGGCCGATCAGGCGCAACTCAAGGAAGTCGAAACTCGCGTGGGCAATTATCTCGACAAGCGCTTGGCCGAGCCGGTCAGCCGCTGATTGCCTTTAAAGCCGTCCCGTCAAGGTGCCGCCCGTTAAGGGCCCCTTGACGCCGGTCGT
>DAITMY010000088.1:0-4188 GCA_036834925.1 Asticcacaulis sp. | reverse complement strand
ACCGGGAAACGACAAGGGCAGGCCCCGGACACTGCGGGCGGCCAGATAGGCAAAGGCCTCGGCCTCAAGGGCATCGCCGCGCCAGCCGAGATCGTCGGCGCTCACGACCCGCACGCCCGCACAGGCGCTTTGCAGCCCCGCCATCAGCACCGGATTATGGCGACCGCCTCCGGCGACGATCAGCAAGTCGGGCCGGACCGGGGCATGGTCAAGCGCGCGGCTGACCGCTGCAACCGTGAAGGCCGCAAGGGTCGCCAAGGCATCGGCATCGGACAGATCCGCTACGGCATCGAGCGAAAAATCATACCGATCCAGAGACTTCGGCGGCGCGACCTCGAAATAGGGATGGGCAAGATACGCCGTTAGGCGATCCGTATGGATCTGCCCCCGTCCCGCCAATCGCCCATCCTGATCGAACCGCCCGAGGCCGCGCTGTTGCAACAGAAGATCCATTGGCCCATTGCCGGGTCCGGTGTCGAACGCCAGCAGGCTATCCGGCGGATACCCAGCGGCGGGCATGAAGGTGATATTGGCCACCCCGCCGATATTGAGCACCGCCAGCGGCCCATCGATGCCAGAGGCTATGGCCCGGGCCCGGTGATAGATCGGGGCCAAAGGCGCGCCCTCCCCCCCTTCGGCCACGTCGCGTGTGCGAAAATCGCTGACCACCGGACGGCCCAAGGCGCGCGATAAGGCCTCGGCATCGATCAACTGTACCGTGCGGCCAAGGCGCTCCGACGTCGGGCGTTCATGCAACACGGTTTGGCCGTGCACCCCAATCAGATCAATCGTTGAGAGGTCGAGACCATGCACGGCGGCAAAGGCCCGGGCCGCTTCGGCATGACAGGCGGCGACGACGGTGCGGGCCTCGGCAAAGATCGCCGGTTCGGGCGTTTCGCGTACCCAGCTCAGGGCCTGTTGGGTGGTCTCAAGCAACAGGGCGCGGGCCGGTTCGGGCCAGGGATAGTCGCCCGCCGGTCCAAAGGCCTGGATCGTCTCGCCATCGGTATCGAGTACCGCCATATCCAGCGCATCGAGCGATGTGCCCGTCATGAACCCTAAAACTCTCATGCGCGGCCCCCTCATGCACGCGTCCCTGTAGCACAGGTCCGACTTTCACCCGCCACCCCGGAAAAAACATCCGATCAGGGATTGGGAAGGCGCGGAATATGCTGCTACATCCGCGGGGTAAAGTCCAATCCGCCTCAAAGCCTGAAGATCCAAATCCCATGACCGACATGACCCTGCGCTCGTCCTTCCTCCAGACCCTGCAAGCGCGCGGCTATATCCACCAGGTGACCCACCCGGATGAGCTGGATGCGGCGGCCGCCTCCGGGGTGATCACCGGCTATATCGGCTTTGACGCCACGGCCCCGTCACTGCATGTCGGTAGCTTGATCCAGATTATGATGCTGCGCCGCCTTCAGCAGGCGGGTCACAAGCCGGTGGTGCTGATGGGCGGGGGCACGACCAAGGTCGGCGATCCGACCGGCAAGGATGCTTCGCGCCCGCAACTGACCGACGCGACGATCCAGGCCAATATGGACGGGATCAAACAGGTGTTCGCCAAGTTCCTGACCTTTGGCGACGGCCCGACCGATGCGGTGATGGTCAATAATGACGACTGGCTGTCGGGCTATGGCTACATCCAGTTCCTTCGCGAGTTTGGCACCCAGTTTACGGTCAACCGCATGCTGGCCTTTGACTCGGTCAAGTTGCGGCTAGAGCGGGAACAGCCAATGAGCTTCCTTGAATTCAACTACATGCTGATGCAGTCGGTGGACTTCCTGGAGCTGAACCGCAAACTGGGCGTGACGCTGCAAATGGGCGGCTCGGACCAGTGGGGTAATATTGTCTCGGGCGTGGATCTGGTGCGTCGGATGGACCAGAAGGCAGCCTTTGGCCTGACCACTCCGCTGCTGACGACGGCGTCCGGCGGCAAGATGGGCAAGACGGCCCAGGGCGCGGTGTGGCTCAATGCCGACATGCTCAGCCCTTATGATTACTGGCAGTTCTGGCGCAATGCCGAGGACGCTGATGTGGGCCGGTTCCTGCGCCTGTTCACGGACTTGCCGCTCGATGAGATCGCCCGTCTGGAAGCCCTCGAAGGGGCCGGAATCAACGAGGCCAAAAAGGTGCTGGCCGATCAGGCCACGACCTTGCTGCATGGCGAGGATGAAGCCGCAAAGGCGCGGGCGGCGGCGGAAAAGGCCTTTGAACAGGGCGGGATTTCCGGGGATTTGCCGAGCATCGAGATCCCTGCTTCTGAGCTTGAGGCGGGCCTTGCCCTCGCGGCGCTGACGACCCGGGCGGGACTGAGCAGCTCAAACGGTGAAGCCCGGCGTCTGGCCCAAGGCGGGGGCCTTCGGCTCAATGATACGGCCATCAACGACGGCAACCATGTCGTCGGCCTCGCGGATGTCAACGCCGACGGGGTGATCAAGCTGTCTGCGGGCAAGAAGAAGATCGTGTTGATCCGCCCTGTCTGATCGGGGCCTAAAGCGCCAGATCGTACATGATATCGCCGCGCTTATAGCGGGCGAGCTGTTCGGCGCTCATGGGCACGGCCTGAAAGCCCTCGCTGACGTAAAGCGCGTTGGCGGGGGCCAGTTTAGTGCTCGTAAAGATCTTAAGGGTATGGGCGCCCAGCGCTATGGCCCGACCCATACAATGACGCAGCAAGGTCCGCGCAACCCCACGCCCGCGCGCGGCGGGATCGACCCCCAGCTTGGTGAATTCCAGCACCCCCTCGGCATAGGGCATCAGGGCGCAAGCGGCGATCACATCGTCCCCCCGCGCCGCAAACCACAGCTCTCCCCCCTTGGCCAGGATATGCACATCGGGCCGCGTCAGAACCTCGTGGTCAAAGGGCTCGACCTCGAAAAACTCCGCGATCCAGGCTCGGTTGAGCCGGTCGAACACAGGGATCAATGACGGATCATAGGCACGCAGGGTTACAGCGGGGGTCTCAGTCATGGCTTGCGGATCTCAGAGCGAGGCGGTGGCGTTGATGTTGGCAAGCCGGGGCCAGGGTCTTTCGGGGACTCTGGTGGGCTTTCGCGCTCAAACAGGCGGCGCAGGATCCCCGGTGTCACCAGAGACAAGGGGTTGACGAACACTTGCGGCTTGTCGGCGGCCCCTGTGACCGAATAGCCAAGGCCGACAACCCCCTCGCCCTGACGGGACACCAACAATGGCCCCAGCCCCGGGATCTGACCCAGGGCGGCATTGAGCGTGTAGGCTGGAGCCAGTGTGCCGCGCAGGTCCACAGTGTTTTTATCGAGATCCGCAGCCCCTTGGACCGTCAAACCGACCGCCGGGCCGGTCGCGCGTCCATTGCGGATGCGAAGGGTCTGGTCCGAAATCCGCAGCGGCAGGCTGACGCGGGTGAACAAGATCCCGTCGCCTTTGAGCGTATCCGACAAGCCTTGAAGCGAAGCTACGCTGAGGATCTGAGCGAGAAAGGGAATGTTCTTGGCCCGCACGGTGCGGACATCGAGGTCCAGAGCGGCGCCATCGGCATCAAGATGACCGCTCAGAGTCCCCTCGCCGCCCGCAACATAGATCCCGCCACTGAGGGCGCGAACGACGGATCCCAAATTGTCGATCTCGGCGCGAACCCGGGTCCGGCGCTCGTCCGGTGACAGACGGGCCGTCAAGCGCCCGGCCCCATCAGAGCGGGCGGACACCGTCAAGTCGGTCTGGCCCGGCCCAGCCCAGACCCCTCGGACGATTACATCCGTCAGGCCCGGCCCCTGGGCCATTTGCAGGGTGGTCAGGGCCAGATCCAGATCAAGCGGACGCGGGTCCGCCTTGACTGGGTCCTTGAGCGGCGGCGGCAGGGTGTCCGGGGTTCCGGGTCGGTTCAAAAACGGACGAAGATCCAGGTAATCGCCTGAGAGACGCAGCTGGTCCGGTTCTCGGGCGCTCCCTTGGCGATAGACCATCTTGCCTTTGATCAGCCCGGGCAAGTCGATCGTTTCAAACGACAGGCTGTCGAGTTGCGTGCGGCGGTCAAAAGCCGCCCGGCCCAAGACCTGCCAGCCGTCGCCCCGCGCCTGAAGTGACGAGAGCACCACCCCACTGGCCTCGGGCACAGCCGGGTCAGAAAAGACAATATGCGCCCGCGCATCCTGCCCGCTGGGCTTTCGCCACCCACTTCGGGCCAAGCCGAGGGAGGCTTTTTGC
>DAITMY010000087.1:0-8647 GCA_036834925.1 Asticcacaulis sp. | reverse complement strand
GTCTACACTATGTCAATTTATGCAAGCAAATTTGACTCAAAATTAATTTTCACCGTTTCATATATTGTTCTCCCACTGGTTCTATGGATTATTCAATTGCGAATTTGGCGTAATGATGGTTTGAGTGATCTGTAGTGCAAACAATGGTTATCATGGACCTGCCGTTGCCCCCCATGCTGATGCTGATTGTGGCGGCGGCGGGTCTGGGATTGTTCCAGCTTATGCTCGCCGCCTTTGCCTCGCGATTGGGGGGACAGGATTTTCGCTGGGCCATCGGCCCGCGTGACGAGCCCCGGCCCCTAAGTCCACTGGCCGCGCGCTTGGACCGAGCCTTTCGCAATTTCCAGGAAACCTTCCCGATCCTGATCGCGCTTGCCTTGGCTTTACATCTGTCGGACCGGGGGGAAGGGGTGTTGCCGCTCGCTGGCGCAGCGCTCTATATCGCGAGCCGCATCCTGTTTGTGGTCCTCTATGCGCTGGGTAGCCGCTTGCGCAGTCTTGTCTGGGGCGTGAGCTTTTTAGCCTTGTTGTTGATGTTCGCAGGCCTGTTTAATTAACTCTGTCGCAGTCTAGCCGCGAAATCAGACCGCTTCCGCCGCAAACTGGTCCTGAATTGGTCATGTTCGGCTGGCACACCCCGAACCATATGAAACGGGGGTATCCTATGAAAACCGTATTGATGACTGTGGTCGCACTGATGGCCGCGACCAGCCTGACGACCGCTCAAGCCCAGACATTTCCGCAACCGCTTGAGGCGGCCCTTGCCAAGGCTCAAAAGGCCCGTGATGCCCGCTATGCCTTCACCTTGCATTACAAGGTCGATGGCCTGAGCTATACGCTCAACTATGACCCGACTCAGAGCCGGGATGCGGGCTGGACCCTAGTCTCGCAATCGGTGTCCAGCCTCAGCTCAGAGGAAAAGCAAGCCTTTGACGAGCTGAAGTCGGACCGGACGCCGGACCATACCATGCTGCTGCCGGAAGACCTCTATAAGACGCACGTCAAAGCGGAACTGCTGCGCGGTGACGGCGATGTCCTGACCTATCGCCTGCATCCCAAGCCCGGTCCGGCGAAGGACGGCGAAATGATTGGAGAAATCCAAGTCGATAAGGCGCGTCAGGTGATCGTCGCCACTCGCTTTTACAACGCGCGTCCGTTTAAGCCGGATCCGGTCGTCAAGGTCGAGCAGGTGTCAGAAACGGCCATGTTCGCCAATGCCCCAGGCGTGGATGTTCCCGTCGCCACGCGCCGTGTCACCACCATATCAGGGTCAGCGATGTTCCAGCCCTTTACGCAGGTCGAGGATATGACCTTGTCCCAGGTGCGCCGCGTGCGCTGATCGGGTTTGACCTTTCCCTCGTTTTGTCTGACTATTCAGAAAAAATGGGGCATCGTGAGTGCGCCGTTACCGCTTCTGGGGGACGCTGACTGGACAGTCGGCGTCCCTTTTGCTTTTTACGGTGTTTCAAGTCAGGGCTGACTCGCCTGTGATTTTCAGAGCCAACCATATGATGTCGTTGGACGTTTACAGTATTGACCCAGCCGCTACTGCGGGACTTGGGCAGTGGTCACAGACCCATACCACTCAAGATAACTTAGCCATGATAATTTAAGATAACTCTGGTCACGCAGGTGGGATTGGTCTTCTATAGGTCTTAATGCGGGTTCGCTTTCACGAAACCGGCTTTAGGAATATGGGGCGGTCATGCAGATGTCGGGTATTGAACAAGATGCGGTTCGGTCGGTGCTGATTGTCGGGGGCGGGACCTCCGGCTGGATCACGGCTGCTTATCTGGCCAAGGTCTGGGGCGCGGGCCAGCCGGGGGGCATCCGGATCCGTCTGATCGAATCCAAAGCCATTGGCACCATCGGCGTGGGCGAGGGGACGTTCCCGACTATCAAGCGCACCCTGTCCGTGATCGGGATCAGCGAGGCCGAATTCATGGCCGCGACCTCGGCCACGTTCAAACAGGGGATCCGGTTCGTGGACTGGGCCAAGACCCCCATGAACGGCCAGCACAGCCACTATTTTCACCCGTTCCATCCGCCCCGGATGATGGAGCAGGTGCATGAACTGACACCTTATTGGCTTATGGGGCTGGCGGGCAACCGACCTTTTGCGCAAAGCGTTTGTATTCAGGATCCAGTGGTCGAGGCCGGTAAGGGGCCGAAACGTCCCGGTGAGCCGGACTATGACGGGCCGCTCTACTATGCCTATCACCTTGATGCCGGAAAGTTTGCTGACTTGCTGCGTCACAAGGCCATTGCCTTGGGCGTTGAGCATATCATCGGCGACATCGAGACGGTGGTCCGGGGCGACAACGGCGATATTGCCCATGTCACGACCCAACAGCATGGCGACCTTAGCGCGGACCTGTTTATCGATTGCTCGGGCTTTGCATCCTTGCTGCTTGGCCAGACCATGCAGTCTGAGTTCCGCGACATGAACTCGGTCTTGTTTGTCGACCGAGCCGTGGCCATGCAGGTGCCCTACACTGACCCGCAGACTCCGATTGCCACCACCACCATCTCCACCGCCCAGGAAAATGGCTGGACTTGGGATATCGCCCTCAGTGGACGGCGCGGGACCGGCTATGTCTATTCCAGCCGCTATACCGACGATGATCGCGCTGAAGCGGTTTTGCGGGCCTATGTTGGGCCGGAGGCGGAAAAACTTTCAGCCCGGGTGGTGCCGATGAAGATTGGCTACCGGCCCCGGCACTGGGTCGGCAACTGTGTCGGCGTGGGGCTGGCAGGCGGTTTCTTGGAGCCGTTGGAATCGACCGGGATCGTGCTGATCGAAGCCGCCGCCCAGATGTTGGGTGAGGGGCTGCCCCGCCGGGGAGATATGGCCAAGGCGGCGGAGCGCTTTAACCGCGCCATGACCACCCGCTATGAGCGGATTGTCGATTTTATCAAGCTGCATTTCTGTCTCAGCCAGCGTCGCGATACCGCCTTCTGGATCGACAATGCCGACCCGGCCACATCGCCCGACAGCCTCAAGGCCCTGCTGGCGCTCTGGACCCATCGCCCGCCGTCGCGGTTCGATTTTGACAGCACCTACGAGACCTTCAACACCCATAGCTGGCAGTATGTCCTCTATGGCATGGGCTTCAAAACGGACCTCGGTGATGCCCAAGGTTATTGGCGGATTGATCAGGCGCGTGAGACCTTTGACGCCGTCCGCCGCGCCGGTCAGGCCGCCGTCAGCGCCTTGCCGCTTCACCGCACCCTGCGCGACGCCATTGCCGACGCCAAGGGCGTTCCGGCCTATCTGTCGGTCCCGGCATAAGCCGATATACGCTTTTTCCTTCTCCCCCCTTGAGGGGGAGATGTCCGGGAACCGGACAGAGGGGGGACCGTCCGCACACAGACCGAAATGCCCTTAGGTCCTAGATCGCGATACCCCCCTCTGTCTCCTTGCGGAGACATCTCCCCCTCAAGGGTGGAGACGGACTCAAGGGATCCCTTGCGGGCGGCCTATTGGTCCGCAAAGAGAGATCCCCACACCCTAACGGTCCCGTGTCTGGACAGGGGGCGGCAATCGGCGTAAGGGAACGCCCCATTCCCAAAAGACAAAGCGGACCTCCTTGACTCCCCACGCCCACCTCGCTGCTGCTGCTGATATTTTGGATCGGATCCGGAGCGGGCGCGCGCCAGCCGAAGGGGTGCTGAAGGACTGGGGGCGGCAAAACCGCTACGCGGGCTCCAAGGATCGCCGCGCCATCGCCGACCGGGTCTATAAGTGCCTTCGCGCTCAGGCCCGTCTGGCTCACCTCATGCAGGACGAAAGCGGTCGGGCGCTGGTGATCGGCTCCTTGGCCTTGATCGACGGCTTGGCCATTGACGCCATTTCCGAAGCCTTTTCTGGCGTGGGCTATGCCCCGTCGCCCCTAACGGACGAGGAGCGCCGCCGCATCAGTGCCGACCCCGGCGAGGCCCCGGCCTGGCTCGAAGCGGGCCTTCCGGGCTTTGTCGCGGATCGCCTGAAAACGGTCTATGGCGATCAATGGTTGACCGAGGCTGAGGCCTTGATGTTACCGCGTGCGCCGATTGATCTTCGGGTCAATGGCGATGACCGTGACAGCCTCAAGCAGGGTCTTGAAATGCTGGGCTATAAGCCCGCCTTGACGCCGTTTTCAGCCCTGGGTCTGCGGCTGCCGTCCGAGCCGCCGCCAAACGTGCGCGCCTTGCCGGCCTTTGGTCAGGGGCGCATCGAAATCCAGGACGAGGGCTCGCAGCTTGCCGGTTTCCTCGTCGGGGCCGAGCCCGGTATGACGGTGGTCGACTATTGCGCCGGGGGCGGGGGCAAGACCCTGGCCATGCTGCAAGCCATGGGCGGACAGGGCCGCCTGATCGCCTCAGACGTGGAAAAGACCCGGCTCAACAATATCCGCCCGCGCCTGAAGCGCGCCGGGCTGGAGGCCGATCTGCGCCAGCTTGGAGCGGACGGTGAGGGGATGGAGGATCTGGTGGGGCTGGCCGACCGGGTGCTGGTCGATGCCCCCTGTTCCGGATCCGGTGTTTGGCGGCGTCGCCCCGAAACCGCCCATGCCCTGACTGAGGCCGAGGTGCTGCGTCTGCATGCGCTTCAGGTGACGATCCTTAAGCGCGCGGCCCGGCTGGTGAAGCCCGGCGGTCGGCTCGTTTATGCCACCTGTTCGATCCTGCCGGATGAAAACGAGCAGAGCGCCGCGGCCTTTGCCTCGGCTCATCCCGAGTTTACGCCCTTGCCGCTCGACGCCGCTTTGGCTGTGCCCCAGATCAGCCCGGATGGCGCGCGCCAACTCTCGATTCTGGCCAACGGTGGCCACATGCTTCGCCTATCGCCCGCCGCGACCCAGACCGACGGGTTCTTTGTTGCCCTGTTTGAAAGGAAAGCCTGACCATGGCCGATCCCGCCCACCACGAACGGGTTCTGATTGTCGATTTCGGCTCTCAGGTGACTCAGCTGATCGCCCGCCGCGTGCGCGAATGCGGGGTCTATTGCGAGATCCATCCGTTCGACAAGGCGGAGGCCTTGCTGGACACCTTTGCCCCGCGCGCGGTGATCCTGTCGGGCAGCCCCCACAGCGTCACCGAAAGCACTGGGCCGCGCCTGTCGCGCCGGGTGTTTGAGCTGGGCGTGCCGGTGTTTGGCATCTGCTACGGCGAGCAGCTGATGTGCGACCTGCTGGGCGGGCGCGTCGAAAGCGGCCATCATCGTGAATTTGGCCGCGCGGACATTACCCTCGTCGAGACCAGCCCCCTGTTTGCCGGGATCGGTGCCGCTGGCGACAAAGAGCCGGTGTGGATGAGCCATGGTGACCGCGTCACCGCCATCCCCGAGGGCTTCAAGGTGCTGGCCACCTCTGAGGGCGCGCCCTTTGCCGCCATCGGCGATGAGACCCGCCGCTTCTATGCCGTGCAATTCCACCCCGAAGTGGTGCACACCCCGCGCGGTACCCAGCTGATCCGCAATTTCTTGTTCGAGATTGCGGGCCTCAGCGGCGACTGGACCATGGCCGCTTTCCGCGCCGAAATGGTCGAAAAGATCAAGGCTCAGGTGGGCACGGGCCGGGTGATCTGTGGCCTGTCCGGCGGGGTCGACTCGTCCGTAGCCGCCGTGCTGATCCACGAAGCGATTGGCGATCAGCTCACCTGTGTGTTCGTCGATACGGGCCTGTTGCGCCACAACGAGGCCGAACAGGTCGTAACCCTGTTCCGCGACCATTACAACATCCCGCTGATCCATGTGGACGCATCGGACCGCTTCCTGGGCGAGCTTGATGGCATTGCGGATCCTGAGTCCAAGCGCAAGACCATTGGCCGCCTATTCATCGAGGTGTTCGACGCGGAAGCTGCCAAGATCGAGGGCGCTGAGTTCCTCGCCCAGGGCACGCTCTATCCCGATGTGGTCGAAAGCGTCTCGCCCACCGGCGGGCCGTCGGCGGTGATCAAGAGCCACCACAATGTCGGGGGTCTGCCGGACTTCATGAAGCTGAAGCTGGTCGAGCCCTTGCGCGAGCTGTTCAAGGACGAGGTCCGGGCCCTTGGGCGTGAGCTGGGCCTCAGCGAAGCCTTTGTGGGTCGCCATCCGTTCCCGGGGCCGGGGCTGGCTATCCGCATCCCGGGGGCCGTGACCCGCGATAAGGTCGCCACCCTGCAACAGGCCGATGCCATCTATCTCGAAGAGATCCGCAAGGCCGGCCTCTATGACCAGATCTGGCAGGCCTTTGCCGTGCTGCTGCCGGTCAAAACCGTGGGCGTGATGGGTGATGCCCGCACCTACGAAGACGTGCTGGCCTTGCGCGCGGTCACCTCGACGGATGGTATGACGGCGGACTTCTTTGAGTTCCCCTGGGATGTGCTCGGCCGCACGGCCACCCGCATCGTCAACGAAGTCCGCGGCGTCAACCGCGTCGTCTACGACGTCACGTCAAAGCCCCCGGGAACGATCGAGTGGGAGTGAGGGGGGCTTGCGGGAGCCTTGACTGTCGAGCGGTTTACACAATCCTCCCAGAAAAGCCCGCATTGTGCGGGCTTTTTTGGGGGGCGTTTCGGCAAGGCCTTGCAGACTTGGGGTGATAAAACAACATGCAAGATAATGATTTTGAAAAGGCTTTAAGTTTAATCGAGAGTATAGATACAGATCTGCGAAAAGTTGGTACTCAAAAACTCTATCATTTATATAAAAATGGTTGCGAGGCGGCTGGATGGGAACTGGTGCATTATCATAGAGATGAAAATATTATTACAGGTTTAACCAATCAAGAAGCAGCTAATTTGTTAATGTCAGATGTGAAGAAAAACCTTAATCCTTTCGCGGCACTTTCTTTGTACTATTATTACTATGAATGGGTTGGGGCTGACGTGGTCTGTTCAATGCTAACCTTGGTCAAAGATAATAGCGCAGAAGCGCAAGAGATACTGTCCAGAGTTTGATGGCCCCTACGGCGAGCCCAACAGCTGGCCAAGATTTAAGCATGGCCCGCGCTTTAGCTTCGCTGGTCTTCGACTGCCTACACCGGGCAAATCCGCCTGCCGGAAGTGAGCCTTTACCACGACTAGGCCCGGGCCTATGATCCGATCGAAGGCCGGTTCCTGCAAACCGACCCCATCGGCGGCGAAGACGACCTCAACCTCTATGCCTACGTCGGCGGGGATCCGGTCAATAAGTCGGATCCGACGGAGGAGAATCGCAGAGCTACGGGTGGATTATCCCCGGCGCAACAGGCTCAGCGTGATGCGTGGTATCAGTTGCAGCGCAGAGAGACAGCGGCAACGGTTAATCCTCAACATCTCAATAACAGCAGCCCGACATGGACGCCCACAAATCGTGAGATTCAAAACTATAGAAGGAGAGTAGAGGCCTTAGAGGCCAGCGCAAGTACGAGCACCCTTGGGGGACATAGAGTGGTTCCTGGGTCCGGAAACCCCAGAGCACCCAAGAATTTCCTGCCCCCAACAAACCCTGCGTCTATGCCACCCCCCTTATCTGCATTACCTAGTGGCTTTAGTGTACGTATTAATCCTGCGAATAGTCTGTACCCGAATGGATATTGGGTTATGTACAGTGGGAATAAACCAGTTAATCCATCCACTATGAGGCCTCCGAGCAATGTAACTAAAGCTGAACATCGGGCTCAGACTCATGTTCCGTTGCCAGCTTTGTCCGGTGGCCGTGGCGGCGAAACTTCAGGGGCAGGGGTTGCGTCGGATCCCCTCATGGACGCTGCGACTAACATGTCAACAACAGGATGGAAAAATTGGCGTGTGGGTCCAGGTTAGATTGAATCAAAACAAATGGAGGTTTTAGTGAGCGAGATTTATAAATTAACGTCACTGGATGACGTGCTGGAAAAAATGGGCGAATTGTGGGGTGGGCAAGTTTGCTTTGGTGAGAATGAAACAGTAATTACACTTAGAAATAGTAAAAATTCTTTTATTTCAATTGAAGAGGATATTTATGTAGACAGGGATTTGAATTCATTGGCTACGAAGGATTTTATATTCACTGTAGGTATTTCTTTGCTGATTAAATGTAATATTCAAAGTGATGTTTTTCAATTTATTTTTGAGAATGGTTGTTTTTACGTGCCTATTAATCCAGAAATGTGTCATTCAATATTATTTCAAGCTGAAGATGGTTCATATTGTTATATTTAAAATTATTATATTTATTGTTATTTGTTGAGGCGCTGTAGTAAATTGATAAATTACGGTTAATGACTGTAAATTACGGTGACGGTGCACAAATCTGATGTCTCACCCCAACCTCATCACCCCAAAGGCGCTCGCCTCTGGCCGGGCATGGTCGAGGGCGGGGTCAGGGCCGAGTTCTGGGCCGGACTCTGTGGCGGAGGGCCGCTCGGGCTGAAACCTTGGGGCGGGACCATCGGCCCCGGCATCATCCCCGGCATCATGCCTTGTGACACCCCCGGCGCACTGCCGAACTCGATGGCTGGGGTAATGTGCTGCGCCGCTATATCCATGGCGGTGGCGTCGACCAGCCCTTGTTCCAGTTCGAGGGGGCCGGTACCGCGCCCGAGGCGACGCGGTTCTTGCACGTCGACCGCCAGGGCTCGATCATCGGCGTCAGCGACCATACCGGCACCTTGTTTGTGAAACTTGGGTTAGGATCAGGTGGGACGGACGGCTTCGCACG
>DAITMY010000086.1:0-8732 GCA_036834925.1 Asticcacaulis sp. | reverse complement strand
GGTCTATATGGCCCGGATCGAGCGCAAAGGTCGTCCGACCTCTGAGATCGTAGCCGAAGCGCTTGAGGCGATTATCCGCACCTTCCCCTGGCCCAAGTCGATGCGCTGGGGCTATGGCACCTTGCGTTGGGTGCGTCCGCTTAAGCGGATCACGGTGCTGTTTGACGGGGCGGTGGTGCCGCTCTCGGTCGATGGGATCATTGCGGGCCAGACCACCGAGGGGCACCGCTTCATGGGGTCGGCTGAGCCGTTCACGTTCCATGACTTTGCCGATTATCAGGCCCAGCTGCGGGCCCATTTCGTGCTTCTGGAGGCCGCTGAGCGCCGCGCGCTGATCCTTGAACAGGCCGGGGCGGTCTGTCAGGCGGCGGGCCTTGAGCTTGTGCCGGACGAGGGACTGCTGGACGAGGTCTGTGGTCTGGCCGAATGGCCGGTGCCGGTGCTGGGGGATATGGACCCGGCCTTTCTGAGCCTGCCGCCGGAAGTAATCCGCACCTCCATGCGCACGCACCAGAAGTACTTCGCGGTGCGCGATCCAAAGACGGGGCTATTGGCGCCGCATTTTGTCACGGTGGCCAATATCGTCGCCGCCGATGGCGGGGCCGAGATCAAACGCGGTAATGCCAAGGTCTTGTCGGCCCGGCTCAACGATGCCCGTTTCTTCTGGGACGAAGACCGCAAGGTCGGCAACTTTGACCGCTGGCTGGGTAAGCTCACGGGCGTGACCTTCCATGCGCGTCTGGGCAGCATGAAGGCCCGCGTTGAGCGGATTGTCACCCTGGCGACCTGGCTAGCCCCGAAACTGGGTGTGGACCCGGATCTGGCTGCCCGTGCGGCGCGTCTGGCCAAGGCCGATCTGGCCTCGGGTATGGTCGGAGAGTTCCCGGAGCTTCAGGGGATTATGGGCGGCTACTACGCCCGCGAAGCTGGTCTTGAGGCGGCGCTGGCCGATGCCGTGCGCGATCACTACCGGCCTCAGGGGCCGTCGGATACGGTCCCCACGGCCCCGCTGAGCGTGCTCGTCGCCCTGGCGGACAAGCTCGACATGCTCGTCAGCTTCTTTGCCATCGACGAAAAGCCGACTGGCTCCAAGGATCCGTTCGCCCTACGCCGTGCAGCCCTGGGGATCATCCGCCTCATCCTTGAAAGCGGGACACGCCTTGCCCTCTCGCCCGTGCTGGCAGAGGTGGCCACGACGGCGATCCGCGCCGCGTCGGACGTGGCCACTGAGGGCGCGCGCGACAATCTGGGTGAAAACCTTAAAGCCGTGCCGCCGGAGCGTCTGCCCGAAGCCCTAAGTGTGGCCGCGGAAATCGTCAATCAGCCGGCCGACAGCGGCGATGTCTCCGAACAGGTCTCGGCTCTGGTCCGCGACCTGTTGGCCTTTTTTGCCGACCGCCTGAAGGTGCAGTTGCGCGAAGAGGGCCGCCGCCATGATCTGGTGGATGCGGTGTTCTCGTTGGGCGATGACGATCTGGTGCGGATTGTCGCCCGCGTCGGCGCGCTCGACCAGTTTGTCAGCAGCGAAGACGGCACCAATCTTCTGGCCGGATACAAGCGCGCCAACAATATTCTGGCCGCTGAGGCCAAAAAGAATCCGGATGAGCAGATCGCGGGTCACCCGGATCTGGGGCTGGCGACCCATGTCGCCGAGACGGCGCTAATCCAGGCGCTCGATGCGGCGGTTCCAGCCTTGGATACGGCGCTTGCGACCGAAGACTTTGCCGCCGCTATGCACGTTCTGGCGAAATTGCGCGGACCGGTCGATGCCTTCTTTGAGGGCGTTCTCGTCAATGACCCGGACCCAGCCATACGGCTTAACCGGCTAAGGCTTTTGACCTTTGTGCGCGATACCGCTAATCGCGTAGCTAACTTTGCAACGATTTCAGGCTGAGGGGATTTCTCATGTCGCATTCTTCCGAAACCCGCTGGGTTTACGCATTTGGGGGCGGCAGCGCCGATGGCGATGCCGGGATGAAGAACCTGTTGGGTGGCAAGGGCGCCAACCTCGCCGAGATGTCGGCTCTGGGGCTGCCAGTGCCGCCGGGCTTTACCGTTACCACCGAGGCCTGCACCTATTATTACGACAACGGGCAAACCCTGCCTCAGTCGCTGAAGGATCAGGTAGCTAACGCCCTGGCCAAGGTCGAAAGCCTTGTTGGCAAGCAATTCGGAAATAAAGAGAACCCGCTGCTGGTCTCGGTCCGCTCGGGGGCGCGCGCATCCATGCCGGGCATGATGGACACGGTGCTGAACCTCGGCCTCAATGACGAGACCGTCGAGGGTCTGGCCAGCCTGTCGGGTGACCGCCGCTTTGCCTTTGACAGCTATCGCCGCTTTATCACCATGTATTCGAACGTGGTGTTGGGCCTTGATCACCATAACTTCGAAGAGATCCTTGACGATCACAAGGATCGTCTTGGCGTTACCGTCGATACCGATCTGTCGGCGTCGGATTGGGAAAAGGTCGTGGTCGATTACAAGGCCATGGTCGCCCGCGAACTGGGTCACGACTTCCCGCAGGATGCGCACCAACAGCTCTGGGGCGCGGTTCATGCCGTGTTCGACAGCTGGATGAACGACCGGGCCAAGTTCTATCGCCGCATGCACGATATCCCGGCCAGCTGGGGCACAGCCGTCAACATCCAATCGATGGTGTTCGGCAATATGGGCCAGACCTCGGCCACGGGCGTGGCCTTTACGCGCAACCCCTCGACCGGGGAAAATCGCCTCTATGGGGAGTTCCTCATCAATGCCCAAGGCGAAGACGTGGTGGCGGGGATCCGTACGCCTCAGTCGCTGACCAAGATCGGGCGCGAGGAAATGGGCGAAGTGACCCCCTCGATGGAAGAGGCGATGCCGGAGGTGTTCGCTCAGTTCAAGGCGGTCGTCGATAAGCTCGAAAAGCATTATCGCGACATGCAGGACATCGAGTTTACGGTCCAGCAGGGCACGCTCTACATGCTCCAGACCCGTAGCGGTAAGCGCACGGCCAAGGCTGCGCTGAAGATCGCCGTGGACATGGCCGCCGAAGGGCTGATCAGCCAGAACGAAGCCGTGATGCGCGTTGATCCGGCCTCGCTCGACCAGCTTCTGCATCCGACCATTGACCCGTCGGCTAGCCGCGATGTGATCGCCCAGGGGCTCCCGGCCTCGCCGGGCGCGGCCACCGGCAAGGTGGTCTTTGATGCCGACGAAGCCGAGCGTCTCGGAACAGCGGGCGAAGACGTAATCCTCGTGCGCGATGAGACCAGCCCCGAAGACATCCATGGCATGCACGCCGCGCGCGGGATCATCACCGCCCGGGGCGGCATGACCAGCCATGCCGCTGTGGTGGCCCGCGGTATGGGCCGTCCGTGCGTGTCGGGCGCCGGTGAAGTCCAGATCTTTGAAGACAAGGGCGAATTTGTCTGTCGCGGTCGGACCTTCAAGGCCGGCGACATCGTCACCATCGACGGCGGCAAGGGCGAAGTCCTGGCCGGGTCGGTCAAGATGATCAAGCCGGAGCTGTCGGGCGACTTTGCCCAGCTGATGGTCTGGGCCGATGCGGCGCGTAAGCTCAAGGTTCGCGCCAATGCCGAAACCCCGCTGGATGCCCGCACCGCACGCGGCTTTGGCGCGGAGGGCATCGGGCTGTGCCGCACCGAGCACATGTTCTTTGATGAAGACCGGATCGCCGCCGTGCGCGAAATGATCTTGGCTGACGATGAGGCCGGTCGTCGCACTGCCTTGGCTAAGATCCTGCCGATGCAGCGGGCTGACTTTGTGGCCCTGTTCGAGATCATGGACGGCTTGCCGGTGACGATCCGTCTGCTCGATCCGCCGCTGCATGAGTTCCTGCCGCACACCGCTGAGGACGTGAAGGCTGTGGCCGAGGCGACGGGCCTGTCAGCCGACAAGCTGATGCGCCGCGCCAAGGAGCTGTCGGAAACCAACCCGATGCTGGGCTGGCGCGGGTGCCGTCTGGGTGTGTCCTTCCCGGAAATCTATGAGATGCAGGTGCAGGCGATCTTCGAAGCCGCGTGCCTCGCCAAGGCCGCCGGTCAGACCCCGGAGCCGGAAATCATGCATCCGCTTGTGGCCACCCAGCAGGAAATGACCTTGCTGCGCGAGCTGACCGACCGAATCGCGACCAAGGTTCAGACCGAAAAGGGCGTCACCATCGCCTATAAGGTCGGCACCATGATCGAGCTGCCGCGCGCCGCCCTCAAGGCTGGGGACATTGCCCACAGCGCCGAGTTCTTCAGCTTTGGCACCAATGACCTGACCCAGACCACCTTTGGCATCAGCCGCGATGACTCGGGCCGCTTCCTCAATGCCTACATTGAAAAAGGCGTGTTCGAGAAGGATCCGTTCGTCAGCCTCGATCAGGATGGCGTGGGCGATCTGATCCGCCTGGCGGTCGAGCGTGGCCGCGTCACCCGTCCGGACGTCAAGCTGGGCATCTGTGGTGAACACGGTGGGGATCCGGCCTCGATCCAGTTCTGTCACACTGTCGGGCTCGACTATGTGTCCTGCTCCCCCTATCGGGTGCCGATCGCGCGACTGGCGGCGGCGCAGGCGGCTCTGTCGGGCCAGTAAGCCCAAAATCAGGACTGACACGAAAAATTGCTGTTCCGCGCAGGCGAAAGGGCAGGGTCAAGCCATTGCCCTTTTCACCGCCTAATCCTAGGATTTCCTTACGGAGGCGGTGGGTTACGCGATGCGTTCACAAGTGATCTGGGGGGCCGGGATCGGGGTCAGTGTGTTGCTGGCGCTCATCATGCTCCCCGGCAAAGCAAAGCACGTGCAAGACACGCTCCAGGTTTCGGTCGAACGAAATCTGGCGGCCGCTGGCTATGGTCGCCTTAATCCGGTTGTCGATGGTCAAACGGTGCTGATTTCCCGTGCGGGTTTGAGTAACCAAGACCAGGCAGCCATTTCACAGGCCCTCTTGCGCACGGACGGACCGGGCGGCTTTTGGTCAGGGCCTGTGATGGCCGTGCAGTTTACCGATGACCTGACTCCCAATGCCGAACCTGTAGCACCGCGTTTGGCGATGGCGCATAGCGACACGGGCTCCAAGGATCCCGTCGCCCAATGTCAGGCGGAATTGGTCGCCGCCCAGAAAGGCCGCGAGATTGCTTTTCGGTTTGGGGGCTTTCGTCTGGCCCCGGAAACGGATCCTGTCCTTGATGATCTTCATGCCGCGCTGGGACGCTGTCCCGTCCGGGTGGTGGTCGTGGTGTCTGGCCATACTGATGATCGCGGGGATGCCGAGACCAATCGCCTCATCAGCGCTGAACGCGCGCGGGTGGTGGCCCAATCCTTGGTGGACCGGGGCTGGCCGTTTGCCAGAATCCGCAGCGAGGGCAAGGGCGAAGCTGAACCGATCGCGGACAACAGAGATGCGCTTGGGCGTTCAAAAAACCGTCGGGTGGTCCTGACCCTCGTGGCCGCGGATAATGGGGGAGGGACCTGATGGCGTTTCTGATATCGACCCTTGCGCCGGTTCTGGGTCTGGCCTTTTTATTTGGACTGGTGACCGGCTGGCTGGCGGGAGAGCGTGAGCCATGATGCTGCTGCTGATCCAGATGATCCTGTTAGTGGCCATGGCCTTTGCCGCTGGCGGTGCCTTGGGGCTAGGGTTACGTCGTATGGCGTCGGGACCCGCCCCGCGTCGGGTGCGTTCAGCCCGCACCTTGCCGGGCGGTCCGGGTCCGGGACGTTCAAATAAGGCCAAATTCATACCGCGCGATCTCAGCCAGATGGCTATTCTTGACCTGCGTCCCGTGCTCGAGGCGGAGGCGGATCGTCGCCGGGCCGGTCCAGTGGAAGGGATGCCAGCGGATTTGGCGTCGACTCCGATAGCGACCGCGACGGACAAGCCGTCGAAGCCTTCGATCTCGCGTCAGGCCAAGGACAAGTCGCCGGATAAATCCAGACAAGCTCCGGTTTATCTCAATGGCCATGCCCCCGATCAAGCGCCCCCTTTGGATGAGGCCGCGTTGCCGGTTTCGACAATGTCTGAAGGCGATTTTTTTGATGATACGCCCGTTGAAGCGCCGGTCAAAAGCCGGGAATTGACACTGAAGCTGGCCCGGGCGGCTGATCCTGGCCCAGCGGCTGGGGCCTCGCCCTTTACCCTTCAAAGCATCATGGCCGCTGGCGAAGGTCACGCCCCGCGTCTGTTGTCCGCCCCGGAAAATGGTGTTGCCGATAATCTCAAGCTGATCAACGGCATTGGAGCCTCGAACGAGCGTGAATTGAATGCGCTCGGGGTCTATCATTTTGCCCAGATCGCCGAATGGGGCGCGCCAGAAGTGGCTTGGATTTCCAATCGTATTCGCTTCCCAAAGCGCATTCTCAGTGAAGACTGGATCGGCCAAGCGCGGGCGCTTTGTGTAACGCCCGAAGTTGTGCCGGGTGCAATGTCCGTTTAACGGGCGTTCATCAACGTGACGCCCCTGTACGGATTTCGCCGTAATCTATCTTTTTTCAGCCCTATCCCCGTCTCAGTCCCCCTCTAAACCCGCATCAGTCCAAAGCGGATCAGCTCTTGATCCACATGACTGAAACCAACACAGAAGGGGATACTTCTATGACCAAGTTTATCGCTGTTGCCGCTGCTGCGGCTGTTGCTGTTCTCGCCGCCGCTCCGGCCTTTGCTCAAGATGACATGAGCCTCTATGGCTCGGTCGGCTATGCCCATAACAAGCTGAGCAACACCAAGGCCAAGACCGGCGACATCGTTGGCCGCTTTGGCGCCAAGTTCAACCAGTACCTCGGCGCTGAAGTCGAAGCGTCCTGGGGCCTGAAGGGCGATACGGTTGCCAAGAACACCTTCAAGAACAAAGGCCAATACGCCGTTTACGGCGTGGTCTATCCGATCTCGACCGAGAACTTCGACCTGTTCGCGCGCGTCGGTTACGGCACCACCCAGATCCAAAATAAGGGTCCGCACATCCGTAACCTCGATGACGGCAAGGGCGTGAGCTATGGCGTCGGCGGTAACTACTTCTTCGACGGCGAAAACGGTGTCCGCGCCGACTGGACCCAGTACAAGTTCGACCAAAAGGGCAAGAGCGACCGCGTGAGCGTCTCTTACGTCCGCAAGTTCTAATCCTGAGCCTTTGGGCTCAACGCACGCGCCGGGGGGAAACTCCGGCGCGTTTGGCGTTTGGGGGGCGGTTTATCAAAGGCATGACGGATGGGCGCTTTGGCGCGCAAACACCCCTCCGCCCCTTGACAGGGGCACCTCCCCCCAAAGCGGGGAGGCGAAAAATGTTACTTTTCTATCCGGTCAAGTCAGGGTCGAGACCGCGACCCTTCTTCTCCTCCCTGCCGGTTCCGGCGGGGAGGGGGACCGCGAAGCGGTGGAGGGGGGCGCTTTGGCGCGCAAACACCCCTCCACATTGCTGCTTTCAGCCCCGCTGCCTCAGCGTTTGCGCACAAATACCGTCCCAGCGGAGTAACCGGCACCAAAGCTACAGATCAGGCCCGTATCTCCGGCTACAAGGTCTTGGTGATGGGTATGGAAGGCAATCACGGATCCGGCCGATGAGGTATTGGCGAAGCGGTCGAGAATGATGACGTTCTCTTCTGGGCTTGGATCGCGGCCCAGCACCTTGCGCCCGATCATGTCATTCATGTTGATATTGGCCTGGTGCAGCCACAGGCGCTTGAGGCCTGTGGGATCAAGGCCAAGATCGGCGGCATGGTCGAGGATCATCTGCGAGACCATCGGCACCACTTCCTTGAACACCTTGCGGCCTTGCTGCACAAACAGGCGGCTATCTGGGGTGTCTGGGGTTGGTTCAGCCCGGTTCAAAAAGCCGAAGTTATTGCGAATGTTGTTGGAAAACTGGGTCTGAAGCCGGGTGCCCAGCAGCTCAAAACCGCCCTCGCTCAGGTCCTCGCGCGTCAGGATCACCGCCGTGGCCACATCGCCAAAGATAAAATGGCTGTCGCGGTCGCGGAAATTCAGGTGACCGGAACAGATTTCCGGATTGACCATCAGCACCGCATCGACGGAGCCCGAGGTGATAAAGTCGGCGGCAGTCTTGATTCCAAAGGTGGCCGACGAACAGGCCACATTCATGTCAAAGGCAAACCCGCCAAGACCCAGCGCATTTTGGACCTCAATGGCCATGGCCGGATAGGGGCGCTGCATATTGGACGCGGCACACAGGACTGCCCCGATGCGGCGGCGATCCCCGCCCCAGCGCCTTAGGGCGTCTTCGGCGGCGGCCACGGCGATTTCGGCCAGGATCGACAGGCTGTCGTTGTCGCGCGCCTCGAACACCGGGTGCATGATCGCGGGATCCAAGATCCCGGCCTTGTCGAGCACATAGCGCGATTTGACGCCGGAAGCTTTTTCGATGAAGTCCGCCGAGGAGGGGGAGAGGGGCTCTACGGTCCCCGCCGCAATCGCATCGGCGTTGCGGGCATTCCATGCGGCGACATAGGTGTTGAAGCTTTCCACCAGCTCGGCATTGGACAGGCTATGGGGGGGGACAAACAGGCCGGTCGCGGCCAAAACAGCACGAGGCAAGGCGGGGATCTCCGTCAATCAGACTCGCAGCCTAACACGGATTTTTGCTGTCGTTAGGTCAACTGCACCAATGGAGTGATTTTGCGCTCAACGCCTGAGCGGCAGGCTAAGGCCCTGGGCGGCGGCAGGGCTGACGGCGTCTCGGTTAAAGCTGAACAATTCCGCAGGGCGACCGCCGGTGTCTTCGCGATATTGGCCC
>DAITMY010000085.1:0-8870 GCA_036834925.1 Asticcacaulis sp. | reverse complement strand
CCGCTGAACTCTTGGCCCGATAACACTAACCTCGACAAGGCCCGCCGCCTGCTGTGGCCGATCAAGAAAAAATACGGCAATAAGATCAGCTGGGCTGACCTGATGTTGCTGGCCGGGAACGTCGCCTATGAGTCCATGGGCCTCAAGACCTTTGGCTTTGGTTTTGGCCGCGAAGACATTTGGCACCCGGAAAAAGACGTCTATTGGGGCTCCGAACAGGAATGGCTGGGCTCGGGCCGTTACGACGCCAGCCGCGAGGCGGTGACGCTCGAAAACCCGTTGGCCGCCGTGCAGATGGGCTTGATCTACGTCAACCCCGAAGGCGTGAACGGCCAACCCGACCCGCTTAAGACCGCTCAAGACATGCGCGTGACCTTTGCCCGCATGGCCATGAACGACGAAGAAACCGTCGCCCTGACGGCGGGCGGGCATACGGTCGGCAAGGCCCACGGCAATGGCCGGGCCGAGAATCTTGGCCCTGAACCGGAAGGCGCAGAGATCGCCGAACAGGGTCTCGGCTGGAACAACCACAAGACCCGCGGTGTCGGTCGCGATGCCGTTACTTCCGGTATCGAAGGCGCTTGGACCACCCATCCGACCCAGTGGGATAACGGCTATTTTGACCTGCTGTTCCGTTACGACTGGCAGCTGACCAAGTCACCTGCCGGGGCCTGGCAATATGAGCCGGTCAATATCGCCGAAGCCGACATGCCGGTGGACGTCGAAGACCCGTCAATCCGCGTCAAGCCGATGATGACCGACGCCGATATGGCCCTAAAGATCGATCCGGCCTATCGCGCCATTTCCGAGCGGTTCCATAAGGATCCGGCCTATTTCTCGGAGGTGTTCGCCCGCGCTTGGTTCAAGCTGACCCACCGCGATATGGGGCCCAAGATCCGCTATGTCGGACCCGAAGTCCCGGCCGAAGATCTGATCTGGCAAGATCCGGTTCCGGCGGGAACCACGGCCTATGACGTGGACGGGCTGAAAGCGGCCATCCGCGCCACCGGCCTCAGCATTGCCGACCGGGTGGCCACCGCTTGGGACAGCGCCCGCACCTTCCGCCAGTCGGATTATCGCGGCGGGGCCAATGGCGCCCGGATCCGTCTGGCCCCGCAAAAAGACTGGGCCGGCAACGAGCCCGAGCGTCTCGCTCGGGTGCTGGCCGTGCTTGAGCCGCTGGCTGCCCAATTCGGCGCCAGCGTGGCCGACACCATCGTGCTGGCGGGCAATACCGGCATCGAAGATGCGGTCAAGGCGGCGGGCCTTAATCTGCCGGTGCCGTTCCATCCCGGACGCGGCGATGCGACGCCTGAGCACACCGATGCGGCGTCCTTTGACGTGCTCGAACCGCTCGCCGACGGCTTCCGCAACTGGCAAAAGGACCACTACAGTGTCCAGCCCGAGGAAATGTTGCTCGACCGGGCCCAGCTGATGGGTCTTACGGCGGTCGAAATGACCGTGCTGATCGGGGGGATGCGCGCCCTCGGGACCAACCACGGCGGCACCGCCCATGGCGTCTTTACCGCCACCCCGGGGGTCCTGACCCCGGACTTCTTTGTCACCCTCACCGACATGGGGCTGAAGTGGGAGCCCAAGGGGCGCAACCTCTATGCCCTGACGGACCGCAAAACCGGCGAAACCCGTTACACCGCCACCCGCGTGGATCTGGTGTTCGGTTCCAACTCGGTGCTGCGGGCCTATGCCGAAGTCTATGCCCAGGATGATAATCGCGAGACCTTTGCCCGTGACTTCATCCAGGCCTGGACCAAGGTCATGACGGCCGATCGTTACGATCTGCATCTGGCCTGAAGACACGGATCTTTCAGTCTCCGCCTTACCCCCCGGTCTACGGATCGGGGGGTTTTCTTTGGGTGGAAGACCCTGCTAAGGCGAGGAAACGGATCGCCGGGAGCTTTTACATGAACACGCCCCTGAACACAGACAAACCGGCCTTTGCCTTGGGGCGGGGTCGCCTCGGCCTGATCCTGTTGCTGCTGGCCTTTATCGGCCTAGGCGGGGCCGGTCTGGCTTGGTTACTCAGCGGGCCGTCGGTGCCTGAGTCCGCCGTGTCCGACGCGCCTCCCCAGGGGGATATCGATCCGGTGCTGGCTGGGCATCTGGCCTTTACCGCCTATCACGAGCTGGGCCACGCCCTGGTCTCCGAGCTGGACTTGCCCGTGCTGGGCAAGGAAGAGGATGCCGTAGACCGGCTGGCGATCTGGATCCTGACCCCGGACGATCCCCAGGTCGGCCCCGATGCCCTGATCGGCTCAATGCAAAGCTGGTTCCGCTCTGCCGAACAAACCGCCTATGCGGATATCGCCTGGTGGGGCGAGCACAGCAGCGATGAGCAGCGCGCCTTTCAGATTGCCTGCCTGCTTTATGGGTCCGATCCCGCTCGCTTTGCCGCGGTCGCCGACACGGCGGGCTTGCCTGAGGACCGTCAGGCAAGCTGTCAGGTCGAAGCCGAGGCCAATGACCGGGCCTGGGCCACGGTGCTGACGCCGCATCTGCGCCCCGACACCCGCCCGGCGCGTCTCGATACAGTCACGATCACCTATGAACCCGCCGGGGATTTCGCCCACGAAGCGGCGCTGCTGCGCCAGATGGGGCTGCTTGAAGAGCTCAAGGCACTGATCGAACAGGATTTCACCCTGCGTCCCGGCCTGACCCTGACCGCCCAGGTCTGCGGCGAGGCCAATGCCTTCTGGGACCCCGAGGCCCGCCAATTGGTGATCTGCTACGAGCTGGTCCGCGACTATCAGGCCCTGGCGGAGGGGGTTTGAGTCAAGCACCCGTCCGGCGAAAACCGGGGAGTTCGACTAGAGGCAGGCTCATAAATGCAGCCTCGTTGCGTTTGTTGCGAATATTGCGTTTATTTCGTTTGTATGATAGGGGTGCGGTCAACAGGAGTTTAGCCTATGACCGTGCCTGCCTATGCCGAGGAAATTGGCAGCCGTCTTCCGTCGCGGGTCGAACGGGATGCGGCCAATCAACTGCGTCAAATTCTGGCGTCCCAAGCCACACACAATACAAAGCTGAAAGTGATTGACGAGCTTACAAGTCAGCCGGTCGAGATCACGCTCACCCCGGGTGTATCCAGGCTGATGATGGAATTGCTTCGACACATCGGCAGCGGCGATGCGGTTACGCTTGTGCCCATCAGCCAGCGGCTCACAACACAGCAAGCTGCTGACATTCTTAATGTTTCACGCCCGTTCCTCATAACCCTTCTCGAACGTGGGGAAATCCCGTTCGAGCGGGTAGGGCGCCATCGACGGATCACGGCAGAAGACCTGTTCGCCTATAAACGCCAGCGCGATACACGGCGTTCCGAGGCTCTTGCAGAACTAGGCGAAATTGACGGCGCGTTGCTCTAATCTATGTTCGCGAACCGCTACACCGCGTTCATTGATGCCTGTGTCTTGGTGAGTACGCTAAGGCGCAATCTGCTTCTGACCTTGGCTGAAGCCGAATTCTTTCGGGTGCGGTGGTCTGCTGAGGTTCTTGCGGAAACACAGCGAGCGATTGCGCGGCTCCTTTTGGACAAAGGACGGTCAGAAAGCGAAGCGTCAGCTCTGGCTGAACGCGCGATTGCGGTGATGCGGCGTGCTTTCGAGGAGGCTGAGGTTACAGACTTCGAGCACCTTGACGGCGCATGTAAGGGCTTGCCTGACTCCAAGGACATACATGTTGTGGCCGCGGCCCTAAAGACGCAAGCTTCAGTGATCGTTACAGAAAACCTGAGAGATTTTCCGCTTACTGTTCTGGCGCCACTCAATCTGGAAGCCCGATCAGCAGACGATTTCATCGCCGATACTCTTGCTCTCGATCTGGGTCGCGCGATAGCGGCGATCCGAACGATGCGCGCGCGACTGAGGCGACCAGAACGAACGGCTGAAGATTTGTTGCTCGATATGGAGTCAGCAGGATTGCTTGCTACTGTGGATATACTGCGTCCGCATGTGAGTTCGCTGTAATCTAGGCATGCGATGTGCGGCCGAATACGCAGAAGCGCTCCAAAGCGGAGTGAGGAAGCGGCCCGCGACAAGGAGGCCTCATCGTAGCGAAAACGGTTGCGGTTGGGGTCTGTTCGCGTGATGGTGTGAATAATCGAGCGCCCATCTGTTTACAAATGTATTTCAATGTAATACGATCTTCCCATGGCTTCGCTAACAACCCCCTTGAGTGTTCGCTTATCGGAAGACGACACCGCCTTTCTCTCCGTGTTGGAGGTGGAGGGGGCCGTCACGGCCAGTGACAAGATTCGGGCTTTGATCCGTCAAGCCAAGCGCGGACAGAGCCCGTCGCGACATTCGAAGATGCCTTGTCCGTTAGCCACCAGCAGTTTGTGCCCGCTGTTCGCAGTCTTCGCCTGATAGAGCGGGACCACGGGTGCCGTTCTGACGTGGTTTTTGGGCTTTTGGCGACTGCAGAAGCTTTTGTGGCCTTGGCCATGACCGCGCCACGTCCAGGCGCCCCCAGCGAGGATTTGATCCGTTACGAGGCGCGGATGGTGGATAGCGCCGCGCGCCTGTCGGAGCAGCTCTTGCGCTGGGCCTTGACCCCCACATCACCGGCCTATGATCCGAATGTGGTCACGCACCGCATCTCGGGTCTTGCCGATATTCTGAAGCGTGTTTCTGCGGCTGCGGCCGCGCCTAAAAAGGAAGGTCACGACCATGGTTGATAGCTTAAGCTCCCGCGTTGGCCGGATCATTTCAGGCAGTGCCCATGCCCTGGTTGATGCCGTCGAAGGCGCTATGCCAGATGCCATCATTCAGCAGGCCTTGCGCGAAATCGACAAGGCCGTGGATGAGGTCCGCACCGACTTGGGCCGTACGCTGGCTGGGAAACATCTGGCGGGCAAGAGGTTGTCTGAGCAAAGCAGCCGCCACGAAGAGCTGTCGTCCCAGATTGCCTTGGCCTTGCGAGAGGGGCGTGATGATCTGGCGCGCGCTGCCGTCGAGCACCAAATGGATATCGAAGCCCAGATACCGGTGCTGGAAAGCACTGTGGCCGACGCGGCGAAACGTGAGAGCGAGCTGGAAGGCTATATTGCGGCCCTCCAGGCCAAGCGTCGGGAAATGGAAGAGGCTTTTCAATCCATGATGCTGGCCCGTGCCCAAGGGGCGCAAGCCGCCGGTGCACCGACCGACGCTTCGGGTGGGCCCAGTGTGAACCAGCGGGTTGAAAATGCCACCAGCGCCTTTGACCGGCTCATGATGCGCGAAGGCGCGCCATCGTTGGGCGGGGTTGACCGTGAGCGCAGTTCAAAAATTGCCGAACTCGATGGAATGGCGCGTCGTAACCGCGTCGAGGAACGGCTTGCGGCGCTCAAGGCTCGAGACGCTGACAAGGCGTAAGGATAAGGCATGTCAGGATTTCTGCTATCCGGTGACAATGTCCCCTTCATGGCCGCACTGGTCCTGATGGTTCTGATCGGGATCGCCGAAGCGGTGGGCCTCGGCGGGGGGCTCACCGTGGGAGAGGCGGCGGATTTACCGGACGGGGATGTCAATGTGGAAACCACGTCCTTGCTGTCTTGGCTCAATGTTGGGCGCTTGCCTCTGCTGATGTTGATTGTGGTGTTCCTGTTTGCCTTTGGCTTGGTGGGGCTATTGGGACAACAGGTCGTTGCGACCGTTTTGGGGCGACCAGCCCCGTGGTTTTTAGCCGCACCGTTTGCCTTTGCCATGGCTATGCCGGTGACCCGGACGTTTGGACGCTGGGTGGCGACAGTCATGCCCAAGGATGAGACCTCGGCCGTAACGCGCAACAGCCTTGTCGGTCGGGTTGCCGTGATCACCACCGGTGAGGCGCGGCAGGCCAGTGCCGCCCAGGCCCGGGTTCGGGACGAACACGGCCAGGCCCACTACATCATGGTTGAGCCAGATAATCCTGCCGATGTTCTTAAAGAGGGCGCGGGCGTTCTGCTGGTGCGCTGTGTCGGTGCGAAATACTACGCCATTGTCAATACAAGCGCGTCCTTAAACGACGCATCTGTTTAGTTCTGTACTCTTGAGGGGGATGCTCCATGGACTCGCTAATTCAAATTGCCATACTGGCCGGTGCCGGCTTGGCCGCATTGCTAATCCTTGGTCTGATTTTCGCACGCCTCTATAAGCGTGCTTCAAAAGAGACAGCCTTTGTGCGGACAGGGTTTGGCGGTGAAAAGGTGGTGATGAACGGGGGCGCTCTGGTGCTGCCGGTTCTGCACGAAACCATTTCGGTCAATATGAACACCCTGCGCTTGCCGGTTCAGCGCAGCAACGAGCAGGCCTTGATCACCAAGGACCGGATGCGGGTCGATGTGCTGGCGGAGTTCTATGTCCGCGTCCAGCCGAGCGCCGATGCCATTGCCTCCGCCGCCCAGACCTTGGGCATGCGCACGATGCAGCCCGAACAGCTCAAGGATCTGGTCGAAGGCAAGTTCGTAGATGCCCTGCGTTCGGTGGCTGCTGAACTGACCATGACGGAATTGCACGAACAACGGACCCACTTCGTCCAAAAGGTTCAGCAGGTGTCGTCAGAAGATCTGCTTAAGAATGGTCTGGAACTGGAAACGGTGTCTCTGACGGGGCTCGACCAGACGGCCATGGAGCATTTCAACCCGAACAACGCGTTCGATGCCGAGGGTCTGACGCGTCTGACCGAAGAGATTGAACTGCGCAAGAAGTTGCGCAACGACATCGAACAGGACACCCAGGTGCAGATCCGGGTCAAGAACCTGGAGGCCCAGCGCCGCACCCTCGAAATCTCGCGCGACGAGGAATATGCTCAGCTTGAGCAGGAGCGCGAGATTGCCAATCGCCGGGCCGAACAGGCTGCGGATGTGGCCAGACAGGAAGCGGAAAAGGCCCGGGAAGCCGAGGCGGCCAAGATTACCGCCCAGCAGCAGATCGAACAGGCGCGCATTGAGGCGGAGCGCCTGATTGCTCAGCAACGCATTGCCAAAGAACAGGAAGTCGCTGAGCGTGAAATCTCCAAGGCCAAGGTGATCGCGACTCAAGACGTCGAAAAAGCCAAGGCCATTGAGTTGTCCGAACAGGACCGCAATATCGCCGTGGCCGAAAAATCCCGGGCAGAATCTGAGGCCCGCGCCGAGGCTGACAAGGCTCTGGCTCTGGCGGTACAGGCAGAGGAACAGGTTCGGACCGTCCGCGAGCGCGAGGTGGCCGAGCGTCAGAAGATCATCGAGTTGATCGAAGCGACCAAGGAAGCCGAGCGCGAGGCCATTGCCATGCGCGTGGCCGCTGAGGCTGAAAAAACCGCGGCGCTCGATCAGGCCGAAGCCTTGCGCGAACAGGCCCGGGGTCAGGCGGACAAGACCAAGATCGCGGCGGCCGCAGAGGCCGAGGCGGTTCGGGTTGCCGCCGAAGCCGCCCGCCTGCATTACGAAGTCGAAGCAGCCGGCCAACAGGCCCTCAATACCGCCGCAAACCTTCTGTCACCGGACCAGGTCGCCCTGAAGATCAAGCTGAAGCTGATCGAAAACCTCGACCGCATCATTGCCGAGTCGGTCAAGCCGATGGACAACATCGAGTCGATCCGCATCGTCCAGGTCGAAGGCCTGAATGGCGGAAGTCAGGCCGCTGACGGATCCTCGTCACACGGCGGAAACCTGTCCGACCAGGTCGTCAACAGCGCCCTGCGCTATCGCGCCCAAGCCCCGCTGGTGGATCAGCTTCTGGCCGAAGTGGGCCTCACCGGTGGGGACCTGAATGGCCTAACCAAGGCGTTACGCACACCGCCATCCGACAGCGCCCAAGTCGCCCGGGGCGAAGACACCAACGAAGACGCGTCTCAGTCAGATCGTCAGTAACGCCGATGAAGGCCGTGTCGCCGAATGGAGCGTGAACGGGTCATACCGGATTCACGCTCCAGAGGGTTATGGGGCCTTAAGAGGAATTGTTCGCCCAGATACCGCGTAGTTTCAACTGTATGCGGCGGTTGCAAAAAAATATTAGGGGCTGACATCTAAGTGATTGCTTTAAAATTAAATAGGTCGCAAATTCAGGTCTAGGTGTGACGGTAGTCATATCCATTATAATTCATAGTACTTTTCGAATTTCTATACTGGGTTTGTGACTTCAAAATCATTGCTGATGTTTTAACCAAAATTATTTTCCTAATTTAAATAACGCTGATCGATAATTTTATAAAATTTCCAATTGGAGCGGGGTTTTATGCCGGATACGTATTTGGACTCGTTGTCCCCAGTAGACATACTCTCTGCGGGGTCTTCGATTCAGAAGGCCGCAGAAGCGATGCGTCGCCATCTCGGGATGGCTGTGGCCTATGTATCCGAATTCGTGGGTGATCAATCCGTCTTTCGCGCCGTTGATGCGCCGGGCCTCGAAGCGGTCATAAAGCCCGGGGATTCAAAGCCTCTGGATGACGTGTTTTGTCGCCATATCTTGGCGGGGCGCTTGCCGGAGCTGATGCCCGATGTGTCTGCCATCCCCTTTGCCATGTCCTGCCCAATCATGCAGGCGGTGCCTATCGGCAGCCATATGAGTGTGCCTATTCGACTTAAGAGCGGCGAAGCCTATGGTATGTTCTGTTGCCTCAGCTTTGAAAAGAACTTATCACTAAACGAGCGTGATTTAAAAATGATGCGCGTTTTTGCAGAAATGGCAGCGCATCAAATAGAAAATGACCTTCTAAATAATCAACGCTCTGCAAATATAAAAAAGAACATTGAAGATTTAATATTTGAAAAAAAATTCAAGAATGTATTTCAACCTATTTTTAATATCGTGACCGGGCAGCCGGTAGGTTATGAAACCTTGTGTCGTTTTCAAACTGAGCCTTATCGCACGCCGGATCAATGGTTCAAAGACGCAGAGCGTGTTGGCCTAGGG
>DAITMY010000084.1:0-8907 GCA_036834925.1 Asticcacaulis sp. | reverse complement strand
GTGTGGTCGGTGGGCCGATCGCCAAGCACGCAGGCTTTACCTATTCTGAGGCCTTGACCGCCCATGGTGCTGCCGTCGGCGCGTGGTCCTATGATGAAATGTATGGTTTCCTCAAGGCCCCGAATAAGCACGTCAAGGGTACAAAGATGGCTTTCGCCGGTCTCAAGAAGGGCGATGAGCGCGTCAACCTGATCGCCTGGATGCGGACAAAGTCGGATGCCCCGGCGGCTATCCCGGCATCGGATCCGTCGCGCCAACCGGGTGCTGCGGCCGCTCCGGCGGATGCAGCTGCGCCCGCGGCTCCGGCGGATGCACCGTCCGCTCCGGCAGCGCCCGCCGAGGCCGCCGCTCCGGCAGCCTAATCAGCCTTAAATCAAAATCAAAAAAACCCCGCAGGACACCCTGCGGGGTTTTTCTGTGCCTAAAAAGCCGGTGGCGGAACGCCGGGGGCTATCTTCCGCCCCCGGAGGCGTGCTGAGGCCTTAACTTATTTCACACCCAGCTTCTTTTGCAGGTCCGACGACGAGGTCGTGTACTGGAACCGCAGCTTGCGATCCGGGTGCACATAGCGGTGCGCCTGTTGCGCCATCAGCGCCGCTTCATGGAAGCCCGACAGGATCAGCTTCAGCTTGCCGGGATAGTAATTGATGTCCCCGATGGCAAAGATGCCGGGGGTGGAGGTCTCGAACTTCTCGGTATCCACCGGGATCAGGTTTTCATGCAGGTTAAGGCCAAACTCGGCCACCGGCCCCAGCTTCATCGTCAGACCAAAGAACGGCAGGAAAGTGTCAGCGGCCAAATCGCTCAGGGTCCCATCATTGGCTTCGATGGTGACATGGGTCAGGGCCTCGCCTGGCGTGCCCTTGAGGCCCGTCGCTTGGGCAATGATCAGGTCCATCTTGCCGTCGGCCACCAGCTGGCGCATCTGGGCCACCGAATGCGGGGCCGCGCGGAAATCGTCGCGGCGGTGGATTAGGGTGACCCGCTCGGCGAGCGGCTGAAGGTTCAGAGTCCAATCAAGCGCCGAATCGCCGCCACCGGAGATCACAATGCGCTTGCCCCGGAAGGCCTCCATCTTACGCACGGCATAGTGAACCCCTTCGCCCGGCTTGAGCGACTCAAACCCTTCAATCCCCGGGATCGGCGGCTTTTTGGGCTGGAAGCTCCCGCCCCCTGCGGCGATCACCACGACTGGGGCTTCAATCACCGTGCCCTGGTCCGTGGTCAGCTTCCATTTGCCGTCGGCCGTCTTTTCCAGACCAATGGCCATTTCACCAAAGTGATAGGTCGCGCCAAACGGAGCAATCTGCTCCAGCAGCCGATCCGTCAGCTCCTGACCTGAAATCACCGGCCAAGCCGGAATGTCATAGATCGGCTTTTCCGGATAAAGCTCCGCACACTGGCCGCCCGGTTTGTCGAGAATGTCCACCAGGTGCGCCTTGATATCGAGCAGGCCCAGCTCAAACACCGAGAACAGACCGACCGGCCCGGCCCCGATTACCACCACATCCGTGGACCATGTGCCCCCGGCCTCGACCGCATTCAGTCCGGGCTGGCTCGAAATTGCATTCATTCGTGTGTCTCCAAAGCCGGGCCAGCTTGTCCATCTGGCCTTGATCAGTCATTCTAAACGTTCTGCGGCTAACCTGCCGCCTTGGGTTCTCTTTTTCTAAAGGTTCAGCGCACCGGATGTCCCGCGATCGCCTGCCCCCTTTGTCGGCCCTGCGCGTGTTCGAAGCCGCCGCCCGGGCTGAAAGTTTCAAACAAGCCGCCGAGGAACTGTTTGTTACGCCCGGTGCTGTCAGTCAGCAAATCCGTTTGCTCGAAGAGCATGTCGGGGTCGAGCTGTTTATACGCGATGGTCGCCGCGTCACCTTGTCCGAGGCTGGGCGTGCCGCCGCGCCGGTGCTGCGCGATGCCTTTGAACGGATGTTCGAAGCCACCCGTCTGATGAAGCTGGCCCACCGCAAAGGCCGAGTGACCGTTTCGGCCGCGCCGTCCTTTGCCGCCAAATGGCTGATGCCGCGTCTGGTGGACTTTAACCTCAGTCACCCGGACGTCGATGTCTGGGTCTCGGCGGATGTGGCCACTTTCGATTTTGCCACCGCCGATGTCGATCTGGCGATCCGCTATGGCCCGGGCGGCTATGCGGGGGTTGAGTTCGAACGGTTGCTGGACGAGTCGGTGGTTCCGGTCTGTTCGCCCGCCTTGTTCGACGCGGCGCCGATTCGCAAACCGACGGACCTGATCAACCATGTGCTGTTGCACGACATGTCCGAGGTCGGCGACCTGTCCTGTCCGGACTGGACTATGTGGCTGTCGGCCCATGGCGCGACGGAGCTCGATGCCTCGCGCGGGCCGCGGTTCAACCAGTCGCATATGGTCATTGAGGCGGCTGCGGCAGGGCGGGGTGTGGCCTTGGCCAAGCGGACCCTTGCGGATGCGGATATCCGAACCGGCCGCCTTCGGGTGCTGTTTGCCGAAGAAAACCAGCCGATCCAATTTGCCTATTATTTGGTCTGGCCGCAGAACCGTGACTTGCGCTCCGCCCAGGTCGCTTTCATGGACTGGTTGCGCCGTGAAGCGCGCGGCGAGGTGCGACCGGACAGTGGTCCCTTCGAGACCCCGGTCTTTGCGGCCTCCGACATCTGAGGCGAATCCAACCGTGGGCCAGGTCATGAGACGCTCACGTCCGGGATCGCGGTGGGCGTCCCGTTGTCCCACGGCGGGGTCGGCAGGCCCTTGTCCTTTAGGAATGCACCGTTGAAAATCTTGGAGGCATAGCGGTTGCCATAGTCACAGAGCACCGTGACGAGGGTCTTGCCTGGCCCAAGGTCCTTAGCCAACCGGATCGCCCCGGCGACATTCAGCGCCGCCGATCCCCCGACCACTAGCCCTTCGTGCTGCGCCAGATCAAACAGGATTGGCAGCCACTCGGCGTCGGAAATCCGATAGGCGCGGTCGACTGGTGCGCCCTCAAGATTGGCCGTGATACGGCCCTGGCCAATGCCTTCGGTAATCGAGCTGCCTTCGGACTTAAGCGCCCCGCTTGTATAGTAGCTATAAAGCGCTGCCCCATCGGGATCCGCCAAACCAATGGTCACATCCGGGTTGCGGGCCTTTAGCGCTAGACCAATCCCGGCCAGCGTCCCCCCCGATCCCACTGCACAGATGAAGCCGTCGATCTTGCCGCCGGTCTGCTCCCAGATCTCCGGGCCGGTGCTGTCGATATGGGCCTGACGGTTGGCGACATTATCGAACTGGTTGGCCCAGATGGCGCCCTCGGGCGTGATCGCATTCAGCGCCTCAGCCAGACGGCCCGAATAGCGCACATAGTTGTTGGGGTTGCTATAGGGGACCGCATCGACCTCAATCAGGTGCGCCCCCTGCATACGGATCGCCTGTTTTTTCTCTTCGGCCTGGGTGCGTGGGATCACGATCACTGTGCGGTAGCCTAGGGCATTGCCAACCATGGCTAGGCCGATCCCGGTATTGCCCGCCGTGCCCTCGACAATCGTGCCGCCGGGACGCAGCAGCCCCTTTTGTTCGGCATCGCGGATAATCCAGAGCGCGGCCCGGTCCTTGACCGATTGGCCCGGATTCAGGAACTCGGCCTTGCCCCAGATCTCGCATCCGGTTTGCTCAGAGGCCTTTTTCAGGCGGATCAGCGGGGTGTTTCCGATCAGAGGAATCACAGAGGTCGCGGTCTGGGTCACAGGCAGGTCTCGGCGCTTGAGGCAGAACAAGGGGATCAAAACTGGCTGTATGGCTAGCGAGCCGGGCGCAAAAGGCAAAACGAGGAATTATAAACCCCCACTTTAGCGGGGCTAGCTTGGATAAGCGGCTGGGTTGTCCGCTATCTCGGCATAGCGTTCGGGCGGGGCGAGCGATAGAATTCCACTATAGTGCGCGCGCTGGGACAATTTATCCAGTATCTTGCGGATCATTGCGCCGGAAAGAAAATTTTTACCGTAACGACGTGATTTCGGGGCTTGCTCATTCGCTAAGGCCGGTTTAGCGTTGCCCTTGTTATGACCCCGTCACACCGCACCCCGTCCGTACGCCCTGTTGCCCGCGCCCTGCGCCGGGACGACACTGTGCGTATGCGGATTGGAATGATGACAGGCCTCATCATCACCCTCATGACCATTATCACCATCACCACCACCACCGCCTTCTCGGCGGGGGCAGGTTAGCGCGCGGCAAACACAACACGCCCACGCCAACAGCCACCCCGCCGGATCACCGAGCGGGGTTTTTTCATGCGCAAAAGGACCCCCTGAAATGTCTTACGATCTTCTTGAAGCTGTCTTGCCAAAATCTGCCGCCTTACAAAGTCCGCAGGCGGACCATTCACAGAAACCTCAGCACCCTTGGCCGTCCGCCCTAGCGGTGGTCAAGGTCAGTGCCGACCTCGTCCACCAGCCGGTCGCCCTCGAACTGGCGGTCTCGGCCCTCTATCGCCGGGTGGCTGCCGGTCAGAAGCTGCTGGTGCTGGTGTTCGCCTTTGGTCAGGACGGGGGCATGCGCAAGTCCCTGGAGCAGACCGCCATGGCGGCATTCTTGACTCAGTGTGATCTGGTTGGCTTGTCGGTGCGGGGGCTAAAGGTCGATCAGCCTTCGGATGTGACCGATGATGTACTGGCCGGGGCGCTGGCCATGGCCGATGTCGTCATCGCCGAAGGGGCGACGGGGGCCTGGCCCATGGGCCATCCGGATCTGGATGTCGTCAGCCTGTCGGCCCGCGCCGAAACCCTGGAAAAGCCGCTGCGCGTGGCCGTGGCGGGATGCGGCGTGGTGGGCGGCGGGGTCGTTCGCCGTCTACTGGCCGAGCCCGGTCGTTATAGCCTCGTCGGGGTTCAGGTCCGCGACCTGAGCAAGGACCGGGACATGGCGATTGACCCTGCTCTGTGGGTGGATAATCGAGAAGCCTTGTTGGCCCTGCAACCCGATGTGGTCGTCGATGCCTTGGCGGATGGGGACGAAGGCTATGCCCTGACCCGCGAAGCGCTCTGGCGCGGCGTGGCGGTGGTTTCGGCGAATAAACAGGCCCTTAGTCGCGATCTTGATCGCCTACAGGCGCTGGCGTCCACCGCCGGAACGCGTCTGGCCTATCGCGCGGCGGTCGGGGGTGGGACTCCCATGCTGGAATATCTCGACCGTTGGTGCCGCTTGGAAGGTAGAACAGTTGTCCGTCTCGAAGGCATCATCAATGGCACGACCAACTTTGTTCTAAGCCAGATGCAGTCCGGTCAATCCTTTGACACCGCGGTGAACGCGGCCCGCCGGGCGGGTCTGGCCGAGGCCGATCCTTCCGATGACCTCAATGGGGTCGATGCCGCCGCCAAGCTTCGGCTTTTGGCGTGGCAAGCTTTCGGCAAGGCCGGGGCCGCCATCCGCGCTGAGCCGGTCCCGTTCGATCCCGCCGCTGTGGCCGCCAAGCCCGGCACGCGTCAGGTCGCAGTGTGTGAGCGGGATGGAACCAAACTTCGCGCCTTTATCCGCATCGAGCCCGTATCGGATCCGGTGTTCCTGCGCTGCGCGGATGAGCAAAATGCGCTGCGGGTGGTGTTTGATGACGGACAGGTGCACCATGTCTTGGGTCGTGGGGCCGGTCGGCGGCCGACAACGGAGAGCGTGATGGCTGACCTTTATGATCTGTCCTGTGCCGGGTCTGCCCCCGTCCAGGGCCGAATGTGATCGGGGGATCCGGTGGCCGTCTTTACGCCCGTCGATGACACGGAGGCCGCAGCCTTTCTCGCCGACTATGACCTTGGGACTTTGCTGGAGTTTCAGGGCATCTCTGAGGGGGTGTCCAATACCAATTTCCGGGTCGTGATGGAGGCCGGGGTCTATGTCCTGACTCTGTTCGAAGCGGTGACGCCCGAGGCGGATCTGCCCTATTTCATGGACCTGACCCGCTATCTGGCGGCGGCGGGTTATCCGGCTCCGGCTCCCATTGCGGACCGACGGGGCCAGGTGCTGCGTCCCCTCAACGGGCGTACAGCGGCCCTGATTGCCTGGCTGCCCGGGGCCTGGCCGCGTAATCCGGATCCGGCCACTGTGGCGGCCTGTGCGCGGGCGCTGGCCCAGATGCACCGGGTCTGTGAAGGGTTCTCTGGTCGACGGGCCAACAGCATGGGGCCTGAGGCTTGGGCGCGCCTAGCGGAGCGCAGTCAACCCCGGGCCAGCGGCGCGCTGGCGGATCTGCTGGCGGATCTGAATCAGGAACGGGCCTATCTTCAGCGGGTCTGGAGCCTTGATCTGCCGACCGGCACCGTGCACGGCGACTATTTCCCTGATAATGTGCTGATGACCCCGGATGGGTTGGTCGGGGGGGTAATCGACTTCTATTACGCCTGTACCGACCGTCTGGCCTATGATCTGGCCATCGCCCTGAATGCCTGGGGTTTTACCCCCGGCGGCCAGCCCTTGCCGGATGTTCAGCAGACGTTCCTTGATGCTTATGACGGTGAACGTCCCCTAGCCGAGGCCGAGCGGGCCGCCCTGCCGGATCTGTGTCGGGCGGCGGCGCTGCGCTTTACCCTAAGCCGTTTGAACGACTGGCTCTGGCATGATCCGGCTTGGCTGGTTCAGCCCAAGGATCCGGAAGCCTTCTATCGTCGTCTGCACTATTTCCGCAGCGCGGAGGCAGCCGCCCGTCTTCAGCATGGCAGCCGCCCCCTCTCGCTTGAGGCTTAAGCGCCTAGGCCCGGCGGTGCGCCAGGACCCGGTCCCGCACGCCCTCTGTCTGTGGGCCACAGATGGCAAAGGTTTCCGGCCGGTTTTCTAGCGCCGCCAGTGCCTCGGGGGCGTCCGGGGCCCGGCCAAGCGCGGCCTCCCCGGCCTCCGGAAACTTGGCGGCATGGGCGGTGGCCAGCACGATCTGAGGTCCCGCCCCCGCCTCGCGACGGGCCAGGGCCGCCACCAGACCCACCGCCGTGTGCGGGCACACCACCTGACCCCAGCGCTGGTGCGCGGTCTGGATCATGGCCGCCGTTTGGGCCTCGGATACGCTTGAGGCTGAAACCTCGGCACGCAAGGCCGCTAACGCGTCCGCCGGGAGCGTGACTTCGCCCTCTCTGACAAAGGTCGCGAACAGAGCTTCGGTCCGAGCGGTATCGCGGTCCAGGGCCTCAAACACCAGCCGCTCGAAATTGGACGGGGCCTGCACATCCATACTGACACTGGCCGAGGGGTGGGCGGTGGTCCGCCGATAGACCCCGTCATTCAGCGCCCGGGCCAGGGCGTCGTTCTGATTGACGGCGGCATGCAGTTGGCCCACGGATCCGCCGATCTTGCGGGCGATCCATCCGGCAAAGGCATCGCCGAAATTGCCGGTTGGTACGACAAAGTCCGGCTGCGCAACGCCACTCGCGTGGGCAGCGGCGAGATAATAGGGCACCTGGCCTAAGAGTCGGCCCCAGTTGATCGAATTGACCGAGCTGACCGCCCCCGCGGCCCGGACGTCTTCATCGGCCAGCAGGGTTTTCACCAGTTGCTGACAATCATCAAAGTCGCCTTCGATGGCGAGGTTCAACACATTGGCCGGGGCATCCACCGTCATCTGACGCCGTTGTACCGGCGAGACTCGGTTATGGGGGTGCAGCACGACCAGCTTGATCCGCTCGGTCCCGCCAAAAGCCCGCACGGCCGCTGCCCCGGTATCCCCGCTGGTGGCGGTAATCAGCAACAGATCCTCGCCACGTTGGGCCAGGGCCGCCGCCGTCAACGGGGCCATCATCTGCATGGCCATGTCTTTGAAGGCGTGGGTGGGGCCGTGAAACAGCTCCAGCAGCCACAGGTCATCTTCAAGCTGGACCAGCGGTGTGCGCCCGTCCTTGAGGAAGGCTTGGCTGGTCCGCTCGGCGGCGGCTTCCAGCGCGGTCTCACCCAGCGGTCCCGCGCCGAACAGTCTCAAGAGTGCCAAGACTTGGTCTTTGTAGGAGCCCGCCTTAAGGGCGGCCTGTGCAGCACCTGAGTCGGGCCACCGGGCCGGAACATAGAGCCCGCCATCGGGCGCTAATCCATCCAGAATAGCCCCGGCAAAGTCGCGCTCACCGGTAAATCCACGCGTGCCGATGTAGGGTACAGTCTGGGTCAAAAGAGGCCTCCCCGGGTCGTTTGGACGTTATCGGGGCATAGTCTTCCCCGATGTGTCGCTAAAATGCTCCGTTTCCGGTCTTTTTTAGCGGCATCTGGCTTTTTTCCCTAGAAGAAATTGCTGCAACGCAACAGAATGCTGCCATGACCGATATCGTCGACCCTCACACGCCCTTGCGGCTATCTGGCCTGCGCCGCCTTGTGCTCAAGGTTGGCTCGTCCTTGCTGGTGGATCCGGTTCAAGGGGGCGTGCGCGGGGGCTGGCTTGCCAGTTTGGCGTCTGACATTCGCGGTCTCAGGGACCGGGGCATTGGCGTCGTTGTGGTTTCGTCCGGGGCCGTTGCACTCGGGCGGCGCGAACTGGGTCTGAAAAAAGGACCGCTCCGGCTTTACGAAAAACAGGCCGCTGCTGCTGTCGGCCAGATGGCCCTGATGAGCGCTTGGCGTACCGCGCTTGAGCCCCTCGGCCTGCGCACCGCCCAAGTGTTGCTGACACGGGATGACACGGAAAACCGCCGCCGCTGGCTCAATGCGCGCGCGACACTCGACAGCCTGCTGGCCCTAGGCTGTGTGCCCGTCATCAACGAGAACGACACCGTCGCGACCGAAGAAATCCGCTACGGCGATAACGACCGTCTGGCGGCTCGGTCCGCTCAGATGATCCAGGCGGATATGCTGGTGCTGCTGTCCGACATCGACGGGCTTTACACAGCGGATCCGCGTTCAGACCCGGGCGCCCAGCATGTCCCGGTCGTGGCTGCGATTACACCCGAAATCGAGGCCATGGCGGGCGGGGCCAATGCG
>DAITMY010000083.1:0-8978 GCA_036834925.1 Asticcacaulis sp. | reverse complement strand
GTGCTGCAGGTGGTGCCCGAGCTGAATACCGGCGGCGTGGAACAGACGACGGTCGATATGGCCCGCGCCCTCAGCGACATTGGCGCGCGCGCGCTGGTGGCGTCGGCGGGCGGGCGGCTTGAGGATGCGCTGAAAGACGCCGGGGGCACACTGATCCGCCTGCCCATGGACAGCAAGAACCCGCTGGTGGCGATCCAGAATGGCCGCGCCCTCAAGGCCTTGATCCGGGCCGAGGGGATTGACCTTGTGCATGTGCGCTCGCGGGCTCCGGCCTTTGCTGCGCTGTGGGCGGCCCGCGCGACCGGAACCGCCTCAGTCACCACCTATCACGGGATCTATAATGGCAAGACAGGGCTGAAGCGCTGGTACAACGGGGTCATGACCCGCGCCGACCTGACCCTCGCCAATTCCGATTTTACCCGCGCCCATGTGCTGGCGACCCACCCCATCGCCCCCGACCGCGTGATCAGCATTCCGCGCGGCGTCGACCTTGGCCGGTTCAATCCCGAGGCCGTCGATCCGGCCCGGGTTGCCGCGCTGTTGCGCCAGTGGGGTCTTGACCCAGCGGACAACGCCTTGCGGGTGTTGCTGGCGGGCCGCTTGACCCGCTGGAAGGGTCAGGAGCTGCTGATTGATGCCCTCGCGTATCTGCGCCAACACGGCGGTCCAGCGGTTCAGCTGGTTCTGGCGGGGGATGATCAGGGCCGCAGCACTTATACAGAGGGCCTGAAGGCCCGCATCGAGAGCGCGGGGCTGACAGGCCGGGTCGCTCTGGTGGGGCATTGCAGCGACATGCCCGCCGCCTATCTGGCCACCGATGTCGCCGCCGCCCCGTCGCTCGATCCCGAAGCCTTTGGCCGCACGGCGGTCGAACCCCAGGCCATGGGCCGCCCGGTGCTGGCGGCGGACCACGGGGCCACCCGCGAAACCGTCATCCCCGGCGAAACCGGCTGGCTGGTCCCGCCGGGGGATGTCGCCGCCTGGGCCGAGGCGCTACGGGCCGCCGCCGGGCTCAGCCCCGAGGCCCGTGCCGCCATGGGCCGCGCCGGACAGGCCCATGTCGCGGCCCAGTTCTCGGTCGAGGTCATGTGTGCGCGCACCTTGGCCGTTTATGCCCGGCTTTTAGGCCTTAAAGGCTGAAAATTAACCCGCCTGAGCGGAACCGCTTGATTGACTCGGCGGCCTTCGCCATATGTAGCGGGAGGCTTCACCCGCCCTTAACGACAGGCGGGCGATACTTCGCATACGGTCCAACAGTCAGGAGACACCCCTATTCGCCGCCCAATTCAGACGCCGCCCGTTAAGGATGGCCCGCGCATCAACCAAGAAATCCGCGTCCCGCGCGTTTTGTTGATCGACCACAACGGTGAAAAACAGGGGATCATGCCGACCTCTGCTGCGCTCGAAGCAGCCGAGGAAGCCGGTCTCGACCTTGTCGAAGTCTCTCCGACCGCCGATCCGCCGGTCTGCAAGATCCTCGATTACGGCAAGTATCGCTTCCAAGAGCAAAAGAAAAAGGCCGAGGCCCGTAAGCGCCAGAAGGTCGTCGAAATCAAAGAAATCAAGCTGCGGCCCAATATCGACAAGCACGATCTTGAGGTAAAGGCCAAGGCGATGCATCGCTTCTTCGAAGAAGGCGACAAGGTCAAGGTGACCTTACGCTTCCGGGGCCGCGAAATGGCCCACCCGGAACTCGGCATGAAGCTGCTGCAACAGGTCAAGGCAGACTTTGAGCCGGTCGCCAAGTGCGAATATGAGCCGCGCATGGAAGGCCGCCAGATGATCATGATCCTGGCCCCGCGCTAAGTCGCATTTCGCGCTACGGCCGATCCAACAACCCCGGCGGACCTTGCGTTCCCGGGGTTTTGTTATTGCGCCCCTGTAGGGAGCGGCTGAGGGCTCAAGGCCTCAAGCGTTGCCGTGAGCCCCTTCGCCAACGGGGTCGGCTTAAAGTCAAAGGCCTGTGCAAACGCGGCGGCCTCGACCCGATAGGGCCGGTTAAACTGGAACCGCATTTCCACCAACTCGCGCAACATCGGCACCACCAGCCCCATGATTGGCAAGAGCGCAGGCGACAAGGCCTGAAGTTTCAAGGGCTTTCCAGCCAGGGCCGCGGCCTGTTGCAAAATCTGGCGCGGTGTTTCGGTCGGCGCACAGGGCAAGTGCCAAGCCTGGCCATAGGCGCTGTCCGGCGCATCCAGCAGCAGACACAAGGCGCGGGCGATGTCCGGCACATAGGCAAAGTCGTGGGGCAAATCGGGGCTCAGCACCGTCTGGACCGGATGGCCCGACGCGACCGCCCGAAACACATCGGTTCCCAGATGGGATTGAACTTGCCCCGGACCATAGAAATCCGAGGCCCGCAGCGCCACAAAGCGAAAATCTTGGTCAGTCGCTACAGCCGTCTGCCAATCCCGGGTGATCTCGGCCCGGACCCGAGGCTTGTGCCCCTTGCGCGTCAGCGGCATCCCCGTGTGCAGCGGCTCATCTTGGGGGCCGTACATATAAAGATTGTCAAAAAACACGATCCGGAGGCCAGTGGTTCGGCCCAAGCGGATCAGATTGGTCATCACGCGCGGCCAGTCCCGGGTCCAGACCCCCGAGTCATAGGGCAATCCGATGCAGACAATCACGGCATTGCAACCCTTGACCCCGACGAACAAGGCGTCCGGCTCGCGGGCATCACAGGCGACAAAGCGCGCCCCTTGGGGCAGATCGGCGGGTTCAGAGCGCTGGAGCACGGTGACTGGATTACCGGCCTTGACTAACTGGTCGGTTACAGCCTGTCCGATGGGACCAAAGCCCACGACAGCAACGGACTGAACTTCGTGGCCCATCAGACCCTCCGCATTCTCGGGGAGAGAATAACAGAGGTCTTGCGGCTTAGGGCGACAGTTTCATGACAATCTGACGCTGCGTTCAGCGCCTATACGCCTAGCTTAATCCTGCTGGAGCCAAGTGGAAAACGGCAAGGCTTTGAGGGACTCTGCCGACCATGGCGCTCTCAGACGGGGGCCAATTTTACGGGCTTCGGCCCCCAGCATGGCGCGACGGGCCGGGTTTTCCAACAACACCCGGATTTCACCAACGGCGATGCCCAGATTGGGCTTAGCCCACTGGCCACTGCGGTAGGTGCCGGAGGGATCAGAGACAGGCACGACTGTAACCGGCACTAAGGCACTGTTTTCCAGAGTCATAAAATCAAGATTGCCCGACCACTCGGTGGCCACCACCGCCTTGCCGCGCAACATCGCTTCAGCCAACGAAAGGCCAAATCCCTCGGCTCGGTGCAACGAGATCACAAAGTCCACGCTCTCAACGAGGACATCCATTTCCGCATCCGACAGGCGATCGGTTAAGAGGACAATGTCGGGACGACGTGCGATCAAGGCCCTTAGTCGCCCCCCCTCACGCGTGGCCACATCTCCGGCCAAGCATTTCACCAAAAGCTGAGCCCGATTCGGACGCGAATTGGGCATGGCGGTACACCAGGTCTCAATCGCGGCCCAAGGATTCTTTCGGGCAAAAGCGGAACGAGCATCGAACAGACACAGCGCCCGCACGGCCGAGGCCTTCAGGCCAAACCGCTCTGGATCTGGCGCCACGGGTTGAGGCTCCGGCAAGGGGTGAGGCATGACCCGGATGCGTCCAGACAAATCCCCAAGGCAGTTATTGTGCAGGCTCGCCCTCAGGCTTTCAGCACAAAAAACCGACGGGACCCAGATCTCGTGATATTTCGGCACCTGCCGCGCCCATTGGGCCGGGGCAACCGACGTTTCCCAGGCCCAGTAGCCGATGCGATAACGTCCCCTTTGCGGTCCTAGAGCTAAATCGGCCACGATGCCTTCGGGCGCATTGGCGTGCTGGAGCCAGACCCCGCCCGGCTTTAAGCTGGGATAGGTCGCCCGACCGTCCAGAAGCCGCGCGAAATCGGGACGAAGATCGTGACGAATTGCGGGCAACCCCGCCGCCTCAAGCGCCTGCGCGGTCAAGGCTCCAGCTCGGCCCACCCCCAGCGCCTCCGCAAAAAAGCCGCTGACCACGAGGGGGCCTGGCGTTCGCGGCGCATCAAACCCATGGGATCTATGCCCCCGCAACAGGCTCAGGGTTTCAAGCCCGCCATGAATCAGCGGCAAACGCCATTTTAATGGGATACGGCGGATTAGCGACATGGGAGACCCCGTTTGGGGGTACACATTACCCCGCGTTTAGGCGATGCCTAGCCACTTACGACGCGAAAGCCAATACTGGCTAAAGGCTTCTGCCATATCCGGATCTTCGAACGTCACGACCCGCACATCCCCCGCCCCGTCTGAATTTTGGGACAGGGATACAGCCTCAGCCTGTTGGCAAGTCGCCGCTTCGAGGAATCGAAAAAACGCGCTGATAAACGCTTCGGCTTCTGCCGCCGTGCTCATATCAAAAACCAGACGGGTCATTCTGCCCTCCTGCGCGCTACACAATAGAAAGCCGCTACGCCTGATGGTGCAGCGCGTCAAGAGCTGGGTCTTAACTGAGGGTTAAATTCCGTCCCCGGATGACTCAGAGGACACAGCGCCCCCCTGAAGCAAGCGTTTGATATTGCGCGCAGCCTGGCGGATCCGATGCTCGTTTTCCACCAAGCCGATCCGCACATAGCCCTCGCCATATTCGCCAAAGCCGAGACCCGGGGCGACCGCCACGTGGGCCTCTTCGATCATCAGCTTGGCGAACTCGATCGAGCCTAAATGGGCGAACTTGTCGGGGATCTTGGCCCAGGCAAACATCGAAGCTGGTGGCGGCGGAATATCCCATCCGGCGCGCTTCATGCTGTCGATCAGCACATCGCGGCGGGCCTTATAGGTGTTGCGGATCTCGGCGACATTGTCCTGAGGCCCATTGAGAGCCGCCGCCGCCGCGACCTGGACCGGCGTAAACCCGCCATAGTCCAGATAAGACTTCACCCGCGCCAAGGCCGCACAGACTTCGGCATTGCCGACCACCATCCCCACGCGCCACCCCGCCATGGCATAGGTCTTAGACAGGCTATTGATCTCGACCGAGCGGGCCTTGGCCCCTGGCACCTGAAGGATCGATGGCGGGGGGTTATCCTCGAAATAGATTTCCGAATAGGCGATGTCGGACAGGATCAACAGGTCATGCTTTTCCCCCAGCTTCACCACCTCCTTATAGAAATCCAGATCCACCCACTGGGCCGTCGGGTTTGACGGATAGGAGACAATCAAGACACTGGGCGACGGAACAGTATGCCGAACGGCCCGACTGATCCCGCTGAGGTACTCTTCGGGCGACAGGGCCGGAACATGGCGGATCACGCCGCCTGCCATCAAAAACCCGAACGCATGGATCGGATAGGCCGGGTTCGGACAGATCACCGTATCGCCCGGTGCCGTAATGGCCATAGCCAGGTTGGCGAACCCCTCCTTTGATCCGAGTGTGGCCACGACCTCGGTTTCCGGGTTCAGATCCACGTCGTAGCGGCGCTTATAATAGCCCGCCATGGCCTTGCGCAGGCCCTGAATCCCCTTGGACACGGAATAGCCATGGGCCTTGGGCTTGGCGACCGTCTCGACCAGCTTATCGACAATGTGCGGGGCAGTGGGCATGTCCGGATTGCCCATACCAAAGTCGATCACGTCCACGCCTTCGGCCCGAAGGCGGGCCTTCACCCGATTAACCTGTTCAAACACATAAGGCGGCAACCGCCGGATCCGGTAAAAGTCACGCATGATCATAATCCTGTTCTCAGCCACCAGATTACGCATGTGCGAAAGGCCCTGCCAAGCGGGGGCGCATGGCTTTTTTATTTCGGCCCCACGTCGGGTGGATATGAAAGTGTGACAAATTGGCCACAAGAACATTACTACTTAAGAATAACTCGCATTCTGGTTTGCAAAGATCTCGCAATATGATTGAGAGGCACTCGCAAATTAAAGGAGTGCCCTATGTCCCGTCTGTGGCAACAAACCCTATTCCTCACCACTGGCCTGAGCCTGATGTCCCTTCCGACCCTCGCCCACGCCATGGAGCCCTCAGCCCTTGCTGATGAAAAAATCCAGGAAGTGGTCGTTACCGCCGCAGGCTATGCCCAGAAGATCGAAAAGGCCCCGGCCTCGATCAGCGTCCTCGGCAACAAAGAGATCCAAGAAAGCCGCCAGCAAAGCCTGGCCGAAGTTCTGGCCAGCATCGAAGGTGTCGATGTGGGGGCCTCAGCGGGGAAAACCGGCGGCCTGAATATCAGCATTCGCGGGATGGGTCCGGACTATAACCTGATCCTCGTCGATGGCCGCCGCCAGAACCCGGCCGGGCTTGTCACCACTATCAATGGCTTTGGGGAAACGGCCACCAGCTTCATGCCGCCTGTGTCCGCCATTGACCGGATCGAAGTCGTGCGGGGTCCCGCCTCGACGCTTTACGGATCCGACGCTCTTGGCGGCGTGATCAACATCATCACCCGCAAAGTGGGTAAGACCTGGACCGGCTCAGCGACCCTCGATACCACGCTCCAGAGCGACGACGCCTTTGGCCAGATCAACAGCGGCCAAGTCTATCTCAACGGCCCGCTGGTGCGGGATCTGATCGGCCTATCCGTCTATGGCCGCCAGCAAAAGCGTGAGGCTTCTGGCCTGTCCTATGAGGATGCCAGCGGCAAAGACGTCAATATCACCAGCTTTGGCAAGAGCCCGACCGAAAGCGAGATCAAATCCTACGGCTTCCGCCTGAATGTCACCCCGCATCCGGATCATGACCTGTCGGTGTTCGGCGATGTATCCAAGCAATGGTATGACAACAGCAAGGGCCAAATGGGCACCAATACCGCTGCCGGCGGTTATGCCAATGCGCTTGAGTTCAACCACAATGAGCTGGCGCTAAAGCATGACTGGCGCACGGGCTTCGGTGATCTCAGTACCACCTTATCGCGCAGCACCCGCGAGAAACTGGGACGGATCGTCCCGGCGGGTACGGCCAATGCGGGCCAGCCCCGGACGCTGGAATCGACCAACACCATCTTTGAGACCCAGCTCTTCAAGCAAATCGGCGCTCACAGCCTGTTTGTCGGCGGTCAGCACTGGAAGGCGGAGATGACCGATGCGGTCTCACCGAAATCCTATAAACACACCCAATGGGCGCTCTATGCCGAAGACACCTGGGCCCTGAGCGAGACCTTCAACCTCACGGCCGGTTATCGCTACGACAAGCACAGCGTCTTTGGCGGCGAAAGCAGCCCGCGCCTCTATGCCGTCTGGAATGCCACGCCGCACTGGACCGTCAAGGGCGGGATCAGCCGCGGCTTCAAAACCCCGCGCCTCGACCAGATTGCCCCGGGCATTGTCGGTTTTGGCGGTCAAGGCACGATCCCGATCCTCGGGACTCCCTCCCTCAAGCCGGAAACCAGCACCAGCACGGAACTGGCTGTGTTCTTTGACAATCGCCGCGATTTCCGCACCAGCGTAACTGTCTTCCACAACAAGTTCGAAGATAAGATCGCCTCTGGCGTCCCGCTGCGCAACTGCAGCTTCGGCCTGACGGCGACCCAATATGCTGCGGGTCAGCGCAATGGCGCCGGCTGCACGGATATGGGCTTCTTCCCCCGGCCCGAAACCTTTGGCCAGTCGGTCAATATCGACACCGCCCGCACCCAGGGCATAGAGGTCACGGCCCGCTTCCAGCCTGCGACGAACTGGGTCCTAAGCGGCAACTATACCTTCAGCGACACCGAACAGACCTCGGGCGCACAAAAGGGCCTGCCGCTCAATGACACGCCCGAGCATATGCTCAATGGCCTGGTCCGCTGGACCGCCACCGATGCGTTGAATCTGTGGCTGCGGGGTGAATATCGCAGCAGCCGCTATCGCGCCGCAGATACGGCCACCAGCAATGCCAAGGCCACCTATGGCGACTACAAGGCCTATGGCGTGTTCCACGTGGGCGGCAGCTATAAGCTGAATGACACCCTCAGCGTCAACGCGACGATCTATAACCTGTTTGACACGGATTTTGTCGAATACGGCCCGTTCATCAGCGACACGCGCCGGGGCACAGTGAGCTACACCAACCTCTATGCCAACAATCAGGAACCGCGCCGCCTGTGGCTGGCCGTGACCGCGACCTTCTGATCCTTATCAGAGGATGAAACTCAGACGCCGCCCGGCCCCTCCGGGCGGCGTTGCTGTGTTCAGGCCTCACCCCACCGGAGCCGTCAGGCTGAGCCGAACTGTGCGATCAAACAAAAGCATCTGGCCCCAGGACTGGCCGACAAAAGCCGTCTCGTCGGTCACATTGGTCACATAGGCCCGCAGGGTCAGCGGACGGTCAAACGCCTGCCAGACATAGCGAGCCCCAAGATTGAGGCGGGTATAGGCGGGAATGGTCCAGCTATTTCGGTTATCCGCTGCACGCGCAGAGTTATGCGCCAGATTCGCATCGACGGACAGGCCCGGTACCGCCGCGATCGTGTGGTTGAGGGTCAGGTTCACGATCCGGGGCGAGGTCCCCGGCGGCTGCTTGCCGACCCGCCCGGCGTCAACCAGCGGCCCGCTCAGTTGCTGAGACATGGCCACGGCCCCGAGACTAATCCGGGTCTGGGGCGACAAGCGCCCGGACAATGACACCTCAAGCCCCTGATGGCGGATATCGCCAACAAAGTCATAGATCCCGTCATCGCGCATCCCGGCAAACGGCTTTTCGATCCGGAACAGCGCAGAAATCAGGGTCAAGTCCGGCGTCAGGCGATACTGTCCCCCCGCCTCCCATTGTTCGGCAATCACCGGCGGCAAGACGGCATAGGCATTTCGGGCGTTGATCGGGGCGACGCCGCTGTTCTCCAAGCCTTTGACATAGCTGGCAAACAGACTGAGGCGTGGAGTCGGGCGGTACAAAATCGAGGCATAGCCAAGGGTTTCATGGCTAAGATTACGTTCGTTTCGGCTGCCATCGCGTAACGCAAAGGTCTTGTTGAACCGGGTCTTATCCACCCC
>DAITMY010000082.1:0-9071 GCA_036834925.1 Asticcacaulis sp. | reverse complement strand
TTCTTGCGCAGGACTCGCCCGTCGGAAAAGCCGGTCAAGGGGTCGCCAAACTGTTCCGCAATCCGTTTGCGGCGCCCGCCGCAGCGGCCGGGACCTTGGCGATTGCGCTCAGCCTGTTCCTGACGATTTCAAGCGATCCCAAGGCTGCCGCCCCCAGTGTACGCGTCAGCCTGCTCAAGACCACGGGGGCCCCAGACAAGTCCCATAGCCCAACCGTACAGGCCAGTGGCCCCGTGGATGGGGCCGAGGCCTTTACCCTCGATTCTCTGGGGTTGTTCCAGGATACGACGGCCCCAGGTTTTGAGCATATGGATGGTGCCCCCGTTCAAGGCACTGCGAGCATTACCCTGCCCGATGGTGAAGCCGGTATGAGTGCGACGAATAAAACCGTTCGCACCCCGCTCGCCGCCGCGCCCATTGCCGGGGTCGTCCAGCCCGGCCCGCTTGGCCCCATGCCGATCATCGCGCCGGATGGTCGAACCCCCTTTACGGCCTATGCCCGTCCGTTCAAGGATGATGGCCGCCCTAAGATTGCGCTTGTCGTCGGCGGCCTTGGTATCAATCCTGCGGCCACCAAAATGGCGATCGAGCGCTTGCCATCCGAAGTGACGCTGTCGTTCGTGCCCTATACCGAAGGCCTCCAGGGTTGGATCGACCTTGCCCGCGCCAACGGTCACGAAGTCATGATCGAAATCCCTATGGAGCCCGTCAATTACCCGGACAACGATCCGGGCCCCTATACCCTCATCAGCGGCGCGCCCGGTCAGGACATGAACCGCAAGATGGACTGGCTTTTGAGCCGGGCGACCGGCTATTTCGCCGTCAGCAATTATCTGGGGGGCCGTTTCCTGAACTCTGCCAATGACACGCAAGCGTTCATGGATGTGCTCAAGAGCAAGGGCCTAGGCTTTGTCGATGACGGACAGGTGCGCGGTAAACGCGGCGCGTGGGCGAGGGCCAGTGCCGACCGGGTCATCGACACCCAACTGACCCGCGAGTCGATCCAGGCCCAACTCGAAGGCCTCGAATATACCGCCAAAAACCGTGGTGCGGCCTTTGGAACCGGCTTTGCCTATCCGGTAACCGTTGACGTGGCCGTCAAATGGGCGGCAAGTCTGGAGTCAAAAGGGCTGCAACTGGCCCCTGTTTCGGCTGTCTCCAAACGATAAAGCGTACCCCATGCCTAACCTATCCCGCCACCGCCCTAACGTCGGTGTTGTTGTTTTTAACTCTGAAGGTCTTGTCTGGCTTGGCAAGCGTATCGGCATGCCCGATGGTCAGGGCTGGCAGTTTCCGCAAGGGGGCGTTGACGAGGGGGAAGATCTTCTCGCTGCGGCGAAGCGTGAACTGTTTGAGGAAACTGGAATCCGCTCGGTGACTCTGCTTGGCCAGACACCGGACTGGATTGTTTACGATTTTCCAGCCGAAATCTTGGCGCAAAATTCCATTGGGCGGGACTATCTGGGGCAAAAACAAATCTGGTTTGCCTTCCGGTTTGATGGCCACGACAGTGAAGTCGATCTGAAGGCCCATGGCGAACAGGAGTTTTCAACCTGGCGCTGGGATACCCTCGATACCGCGCTGAGTTTGATTGTCCCCTTCAAACGGGCCGCATACACCCGTGTTGTGGCCGAATTCAGGCCATTTGAGCGGGCATAACACACCTCCTTGCTGTATTTTTGCACCACTCGCACCACAACCACAATTGTGACAAATCACACGGTAGACCTTTAAGTTACATGCACTCATATAGCCCCTGCGTTTCCAAGGGGGATATCATGCGCATTGTACTTCTGACGGCTGCGGCCACTCTTGCATTTGTCGGCACGGCTTCGGCCCAAGACCGTTACGTTTCGTTCAGCGCCGGTGTGTCTGGCAAGAGCGACTATGACTACGCCATTCCGCAAAATAAAAGTCGCGTCACCAGCGACCTCGACTCTGCTGCCAGCATCAGCGCGGCTTATGGCCAAAAGTTTGAGAACTTCCGCGGTGAAATTGCTATGTCGAACCGCAAGATGGACGGTAAGACGACGGTGAGCGTTGTGTATCCTGGATTTAGCTCGACCAACACGGGTGGCAAGTCCGAAGCCGGCATTCTGGCTCTGGATTTCAATGGCTATTATGACTTTCCCGTCGAAGGAAAGTTCAAGCCTTACGTGGGCGCGGGTATCGGCATTGCCAATGTGAAGCTGAAAGACGTCTATCTGGACGACACGACTTCAGCCCTTCACCTGCAGGCCATGGCTGGGGCCAGCTTCGAAGTCACCGAAAAGGTTGCCGTGTTTGCCGAAGTCCGCGCCGAACGCGTTGGTACCATCACCGTTGAAACGCGCGAAGTCTTTTCAGGCCGTAAGTCTGAGAGCGACGTCTCGTTCAGCAACGTCGGCGGTCAGATCGGGATCCGCGTTTCCTTCTAAGATCCGCCTCAAGCCAAGCGAGACTTGAAGCAACAAAAAGCCCCCGGAAGCTTGCTTCCGGGGGCTTTCAGTATGTGTCTGGTGATTAGACTTAGCCGTAAATTTCGGCCTTTTCCGCCAAGATCGTCAGGCCCGAGTCGTTGACGTCGGCAAAGCCGCCTTCGATCTGGAACGTGGTTGTTTCCGCTCCATTCATCACCACCACATGGCCCGAAGCCAAGGTGGCCATGAACGGTGCGTGCCCGGACAGAACGCCAAACTGACCTTCCGTACCCGGCGCAAGGACCTGATCGACCTCGCCGGAGAACAGCTCACGTTCCGGCGCGACGAGAGAGAAATGGAGCTTACCGGTCATACCTTAAGCGTCCTTTTGATCTGACCTGAAGTGATGTCTCCAGGCCGGTTGAACTCTGACAAAACCGGGGACGATTAGCCCCCGGCTCTGTGGTGATTAGCCTTCGCCTGCCAGGCGTTCAGCCTTGGCAATGGCTTCGTCGATGGTGCCGACCATGTAGAAGGCCGCTTCCGGCAGGTGGTCGTAGTCACCATTGCAGAGGCCCTTGAAGCCGCGAATGGTTTCTTCGAGCGGCATCAGCACGCCCGGCGTACCGGTGAACACTTCGGCCACGTGGAACGGCTGCGACAGGAAGCGCTGGATCTTACGCGCGCGCGCCACGACCAGCTTGTCCTCTTCCGACAGCTCGTCCATCCCGAGGATGGCGATGATGTCCTTGAGGGCCTTGTACTGCTGTAGGATCGACTGAACCTGACGGGCGACAGCGTAGTGCTCTTCGCCGACGATGCGCGGGTCCAGGATCCGCGACGTCGAGTCGAGCGGGTCCACCGCCGGATAGATGCCCTGTTCGGCGATCGAACGGTTCAGAACGGTGGTGGCGTCCAAGTGGGCGAACGACGTGGCCGGAGCCGGGTCGGTCAGGTCGTCGGCGGGCACGTAAACGGCCTGAACCGAGGTGATCGAGCCCTTATTGGTTGAGGTGATGCGCTCTTGCAGCTTACCCATTTCGGTCGCCAGAGTGGGCTGATAACCCACGGCCGACGGGATACGACCGAGCAGCGCCGACACTTCCGAACCCGCCTGCGTGAAGCGGAAGATGTTGTCGACGAAGAACAGAACGTCCTTGCCTTCCACGTCACGGAAATATTCAGCCTGAGCCAAGCCGGTCAGGGCGACGCGGGCACGGGCGCCCGGCGGCTCGTTCATCTGGCCGTAAACGAGGGTACAACGCGAGCTTCCGCCGCCGCCGTGCTCGTTTACCTTGGACTCGATCATTTCGTGATAGAGATCGTTCCCTTCACGGGTCCGCTCACCCACCCCGGCGAACACCGAGTAACCGCCGTAAGCCTTGGCGATGTTGTTGATCAGTTCCTGGATGGTCACGGTCTTACCGACGCCGGCGCCGCCGAACAGGCCGATCTTTCCGCCCTTGGCGTAGGGGCAGAGCAGGTCGATGACCTTAATGCCGGTGACGAGGATTTCCGCCGAAGTGGCTTGGTCCTTAAAGGCCGGGGCTTCGGCGTGGATCTGTGCGAAGTGCGGGGTTTCAATGGCCCCAGCTTCGTCGATCGGCTCACCGATCACGTTCATGATGCGGCCGAGCGTGGCCGGACCGACCGGCACCGTGATCGGCGCGCCGGTGTCGGCCACTTCCTGACCGCGAACCAGACCTTCGGTCGCGTCCATGGCGATGGTGCGCACGGCCCCTTCGCCCAGGTGCTGAGCGACTTCGAGCACCAGACGCGCGCCCGAGGCGGTGTTGGTGGTTTCAAGCGCGTTCAGAATGGCCGGCAGGTGGCCATCGAACTCGACGTCAACAACGGCGCCGATAACTTGAAGAACGCGGCCCTTTTGGGCGGTGATGGTCGATTGGACCGTCATGGGTCGATCCCTTTGCTAGATGGCTTCGGCGCCGGAAATGATCTCGATAAGCTCTTTCGTGATCATGGCTTGGCGTGAACGGTTGTACTTGAGGGTGAGGCTATTGATCATGTCGCCGGCGTTGCGCGTGGCATTGTCCATCGCGCTCATCTGGGCGGCATAGAAACCGGCATTGTTTTCCAGAAGGCTCGACAGGATCTGAACCGACAGATTACGCGGCAGCAGGGTTTCAAGAATTTCCTGCTCGTCCGGCTCGTAGCTGTAGACGGCACCGCCGGTGTCGCCCGAAGCGGACTCCTCGATCTGGGCCGGGATCAGCTGCTTTTGGGTCGCAACTTGGCTGATCACCGACTTAAAGCGGCTGTAGAACAGGGTCACGACATCCGCGCGGCCCGCCTCAAATTCGGTCAGGATCGCCTCGGCGACCGGACGCGCCGCTTCGAGGGTCAAGGTCTTGTAACCCGACATATCGAAGGTTTCGACGAAGCGGTCACTGAATTGACGGCGCAGCACATCACGGCCTTTACGGCCAACACAGATCAGACGCACGGTCTTGCCGGCGGCAATCAGCTTATTGATGTGGTCACGGGCCTGACGAATGATCTGGGTGTTGAAGCCGCCGCACAAGCCACGGTCCGCCGTTGCCACGACGATCAGATGAACTTGGTCGCTGCCGGTCCCAGCCAGCAGGCGCGGCGCATCCGAACCGGACACGCCATTGGCCAAATTGGCAATGACCGCCGCCATTCGGCTCGCATAGGGCCGGGCGTTTTCTGCAGCATCCTGGGCGCGGCGCAGCTTCGCTGCCGCCACCATTTGCATCGCTTTGGTGATCTTCTGCGTGGCTTTCACGCTTCCGATCTGATTGCGCATGTCCTTAAGACTAGCCATGTCGCCTTATCGCTGTCTGTGAAGCCACATTCGTGGCGGGTCAGGGAAGTCAACCGGAGCCGCACGCAGCTCCGGTCACGGCGGGTCTTAGGCGAAGGTCGAACCAAAGTCCGTCAGAGCGGCCTTCAGCTTCTCTTCAAGGTCAGCCGACAGGGCCTTCTGGGTGCGGATCCCCTCCAGCAGGTCAGCATGCTTGCTGTGCAGGCGGGTCAGGAATTCACGCTCAAAACGGCCGACGTCGTTGGTGGCCACCTTATCGAGGTAACCGCGGGTCCCGGCGTAGATCACGCAGACCTGCTCTTCGACCTTCAGCGGCGAATATTGCGGCTGCTTCAGTAGCTCGGTCAGACGCGCACCCCGGGCCAGCAGACGCTGGGTCGCGGCATCGAGGTCCGAACCGAACTTGGCGAAGGCGGCCATTTCGCGATACTGGGCAAGGTCACCCTTGATCGCGCCCGCCACTTGCTTCATCGCCTTGATCTGGGCCGAAGAGCCCACGCGCGACACCGACAGACCGACGTTCACAGCCGGACGGATGCCCTGATAGAACAGGTCGGTTTCGAGGAAGATCTGGCCGTCGGTGATCGAGATCACGTTGGTCGGGATATAGGCCGACACGTCGTTGGCCTGGGTCTCGATGATCGGCAGAGCGGTCAGCGAGCCCGAACCATTGTCTTCGTTCAGCTTGGCCGCGCGCTCGAGCAGACGGGAGTGCAGGTAGAACACGTCACCCGGATAGGCTTCACGGCCCGGCGGACGGCGCAACAGCAGCGACATCTGGCGATAGGCCACAGCTTGCTTGGACAGGTCATCATAGATGATCAGGCCATGCATGCCGTTATCGCGGAACCACTCACCCATGGCGCAACCAGCAAACGGGGCCAGGAATTGCAGCGGAGCCGGCTCGGAGGCCGTCGCCGAAACGATAATGGTGTAGTCGAGTGCACCGTTTTCTTCGAGCGTCTTGACGATCTGAGCGATGGTCGAGCGCTTCTGGCCGATGGCGACGTAGATGCAGTACAGCTTGGCCTTTTCGTCATCGCCAGCGTTGATCGCCTTTTGATTCAGAATGGCGTCGATGGCGACAGCGGTCTTACCGGTCTGACGGTCACCGATGATCAGCTCGCGCTGGCCACGGCCCACGGGGATCAGGGTGTCGATCGCCTTGATCCCGGTTTGCACCGGCTCATGCACGGATTTACGCGGGATGATGCCGGGGGCCTTCACGTCGACACGGCGACGCTCAGCAATGTTTTCGATCGGGCCCTTGCCGTCGATCGGCTCACCCAGCGGGTTGACCACGCGGCCCAGCAGGCCACGACCAACCGGCACGTCCACGATCTCACCGAGACGGCGCACTTCGTCGCCTTCACCGATTTCGCGGTCTTCACCGAAGATCACGATACCGACGTTGTCGCGCTCAAGGTTCAGGGCCATACCCTTCACCCCGGCCTTCGGGAAGGACACCATTTCACCGGCCTGGACCTTATCCAGACCGTGAACGCGGGCGATACCATCCCCGACCGACAATACCTTACCGACGTCAGAGACATCGGCATCAGCACCAAAACCGGCGATTTGTTGTTTCAGGATTGCCGAGATCTCGGCGGCGCGAATGTCCATGATCACGCTCTCTTCAGGGCGAATTTAAGGGAATCGAGTTGGGTTTTGAGGGACGCATCAAACAGACGCGACCCGACCTTGACCTTCAGACCACCAAGGATCGAAGGATCAACAGTCGTAGAGATTTCTGCATCGCGGCCAAGGGCCTGGCGCAAAGCGGCCGAGACCTCATCCAGCTGCTTTTGCGACAGCTTCACAGCGGAGACCACATCGGCCCCGACCACATCACGATGGCGATCATAAAGCCGCTCAAAGCCGGTGATGACCGCTGCGAGATCCGCCGCACGGCGGTTTTCAGACAGCACACCAAAGGCCTTGAGGGTCAGGACGTTGAATCCGGCCTTTTCACCAAGGGCTTTCAGCACGCCGTGCTTTTCGTCCGCACCATAGGCCGGAGAGGTCAGAGCACGGCACAGGTCCGCACTTTGGGAAAGATACTCTTTCAGGCTTGCAAGGTCACCGCGGACCGCATCCAGGCAACCCTGTTCGAGCGACAGCTCAAACAACGCCTTTGCGTATCGTCCACCAACCTCAGTCTCTTTGAAATCGTCAGCCACTTAATGTCCGCCCGATGGGTTTTGCGAAGGCCACCAGAACCATGGCCCCGGAGGTCAAAGGCTTGATGTGCTTGAAGTCGCACGCGCTCAAACAGGCCCGCGTGGGACCGTTCGTCGCAACAGCCGCGCGCTCCTTAGCATGCGACTTTCGCAGTCGCAACCAAGTCTCTTGAGGTCATTTTCAATTGCGAGCTTTTTAACCTGTATATGTCGAACCCTCCGCATACAGAGGTCGAATAGAACCTATGCGCAGACTTAATACCCCCAAGACCCTCACGTCGGCCTAAAGCGTCGATTAAGGGCTTTGTGGCAGAGTGCGGTCATGATCGCCTTGAGCCCAAGCCTTGTTGCCCGCTTTGCCGCCCCTTCGAGCGGACTTGGCACCTATGGCCGCGCCTCAGGATCCCCGGCCCAAGCCAAAACCCTGCCTTCGCCCCCGGAGACGGTCCGCAATGGCGGACCAGAGACGGACTCGAAAACTCGCAAGACAGAGAAAACGCTCGAGACCCTGAAACAGACCCTCGAAGCCCTCGATCGAATGAAAAAAATGCCCGATGAAGTGCGCGAGGCCGCTAAAGCCCGCGCCAAAGCCCGGCTTGAGGCCGTACGGGAGCGGCTCAAAATCCTTGAAAAGGCCTTTGCCCATAACCCCAAGGAAATGGCCAAGGCGCTCAAAGAGCTGACCAAGGAACTGAAGGCGGCGCTGAAGGAATACAAAGACGCGGGCGGAACCGGCGGCGGTGCAGCCCCAGCCACAGCCCCAGCTACAGCCCCAGCGCCCGACGCCTCGACCAATCAAGGCGCTGAGACAAAGAGCGCTGAAGCGCCTGAAACAAAAACAGAGCCCGGCACAGCGAGTGTTACCTCAGCCGATGCCGCCTCGATGAACAACGCATCGCCCGCTCAAAAGGCCCTAAGTCCACGCGAAATGCTGGAAAAGCGCGAAGGGGAACTTAAAGGCGACGAAGAGTTTGGCAAGATGGTCAAGGGCCTCGCCAACAAGATCAAAGAGCTGTTCTTTAAGGCAAAGGTCCAAGCCGAAATCATGGCCAAGGACAAGGCCCGCGACAAGGCCTTTGAAGAGTTCACCAAAGAGATGAAGGACCTCGATGAGGACCTCGGACAATTCATGCAGGACGTTCAGGGCGAACTGGCGGATGTGTCCTTGCAGATCAAAATGATGGATAAGGCCGAAGCCGGACACATGGTGTCCATTCGCGCCTAAGCGGGATCATAGAAAACTATAGGGATCCACATCCACCGTCAGGCGCACCGCGCTGCTTAAACGGACGCGGCCCAGCCAGACCCGTAAAAAGGCCTGAAGGTCGCGTTCGCGATCTGCTCGTATGAGAAACCGCTTTCGGCGTTGGCCGCGAATCAGGCTGAGCGGTGCATCGGCCGGGCCGAACACATCAATCCCCTCGGCATTGGGCACTTGCGCGGCCAGATCCCGGCAGGCCATCTCCAGCGCCTCAGTATTCTCCGACGCCAGGATCAGCGCCCCCAACCGTCCGAACGGCGGCATTTTCATTAAGTCTCGGCCTTGCAGCTCCAGCGCCAGAAACGCCTCACGGTCCTGGGCCTTGAGCGCCTGCATCACCGCATGGTCGGGGGCATAGGTCTGGAGCACCGCCCGCCCGGGCCGGTCCGCACGCCCCGCCCGCCCAGTGGCCTGAGCCAGCAACT
>DAITMY010000081.1:0-9130 GCA_036834925.1 Asticcacaulis sp. | reverse complement strand
GTCAAGGATTGCGGCTCAAAATCATCGGCAAGGCTCAATTCCAAAGCCTCGCCGGTCAAGTTATAGTCCAGAGCGGCGACCGTACCCTTGCGCCGGTCTTCGGGGATCAAACGCACTGTGCCCTTGAGATTTCCGCTGGCCCGTTCCGTTTTCAGGCTCAGCTTTGACAAGTGGACGGTCTGCGACGCCGCGTCATACCGAGCGATGATCCCTGCTCCGTCAAAGCGCTGGCGGGCCGTACCGAAGCGCAGCGTTCCAGGGCCCGCATCGAAATTCACATCCGCTTGGCGGACCCCTTCGCGATTATTATAGGCAATCACGCCCTGACCCTTGATGACCGCATCAAGGGCCGACAGGGTTTGCGTCGGGCCAGTGCGCGGGAAAATTTGCGCAGGGGAAAAATTGCTCACATCGGCCCGGATTTGAGCATCCCCGAGACCGATGGCCGCCTTGAGGTCCGCCTTCAGCCGGGCTTGGGCAGGCCCTTCACCCACCGCCATATTCACGGCCCCGGTCAGTCGCCCGTCCTGCTTCTGAAATCTCAGGGTTTCGACCGCAGCCTTCCAGGCTACCTTGGTGCCGACCTCGTAGAACTCGAGCCGCCCGTCGCGGAAATTCATATCCCGAAGATAGCTGACCGGCGCAAAGGCGCGTTCCGGACCCATCAACTGTTGAAACACTTCGGTCAGACCTGCAATCGCTTCGGGCGTGCCTTTGGCTTCATAGCCCAACTCATAGCGCCCCTCAGGCGACACTGAGATCACCGCGCTAAACCCTTGGGCGCTCACCCGGGCCGGGGCCAAGGTCAAGGCGGGCAGACCATCCAACGCGATCCCGGCATCGACCGCTTCAGCTGAAGCCACGGTTCGGCCAGCCCGGTCGAACACCGCCACATCGTTCAAGAGCAGTCCAAGTCCGCGCGCATTGCGGAACCATACGACCTGAACATGGCCAACACGGGCTGAGCCGCCGCCCGGAACCAACCCCGCGAGATAGGCTTCTGCATTCTGGCGGAAAAAACCTGCGGCTACAGGCCCCTGTGCCAGCCGCCAGCCCATGGCCACCAAGACGATGACAGCGGCAACGACCATCCATGACGCGAGGGACGCGCGCTTATGAAAGGCAGGTCTCAGCATACCGCTGCTCTTAAGCAGACGCTGACCTGCGCAACATCTCTGCCCCTGATCATCTCAGTCCTAACCACGCCTGACGCCCCGGACGATCACACAAACCGGAGCGCGCACCTTGCCAAGCTCGTACACTAAGTCAAAGACAGAAATGAACTTCACGGTGCGTTTCCCGTAGATAGGGACAGCTGTCCTGATTCACCCCCCATAAAAGGTAAGAGCATGTCCGAAACCCTGATTTTGAACCAACCCGCTCCGGCTTTTGAATTGCCCTGTCTGAACCCCGACGGGTCGCACAGTCCGGTCTCGACCGACGCCCTCAAGGGCACACCCTTCGTGCTGTTTTTTTATCCCAAGGACGATACGTCCGGCTGCACCAAGGAAGCGATTGGCTTTAGCGAGGCCCGCGCGCAATTCGAGGCTTTGGGCCTTCAAGTGATTGGCGTGTCAAATGACACCCTCGCGAGCCATGAAAAATTTGCAAAAAAGCACAATCTGACGGTTCATCTGGCCAGCGCTTATGAAACTGACATGATCGCGCGCTATGGCGCATGGGTCGAGAAGAGCATGTATGGGAAAAAGTACATGGGGATCGAGCGATCCACGGTTCTGATCGATGCTGAGGGCCATGTTCGGGCTCTATGGCGTAAGGTTAAGGTGCCGGGTCATGTGGAGGCTGTGCTTAACGCTGCGTCAGCGTTGACGAAGGCTTCCTGATCCGTAAGGTATTGGTTCAGGCGTGACGGGGGAGCTTTTGGGCCCGGTGGGGGCTTTTGGGGGACGGCCAAAAAATGACCGACGGTCATTTGGCAATATAAACCAGACTTCGACTGGCACTGTTCTTGATCTGTAAAGGATCGAAGTGTTCCGAAATGAGCCTTGGCTCAGGTCGGGACACACGGTCCAAACCGCGACAAGGGCAACGCCAGATGGTTAACGAACCCTTAAAAGTCTTGCCTTGCCGAGCGGTTTCGCGTCATATGCGTAAAGGCGGGATGGGCGTCTGATTAGATGCGCGGATCAATGTTGACTCAGATGAAGACTTGGGCGGAGCGCACCTTTCCGGAGCGCTACCTGTATCTTCGCACGGGCGACGATACAAAGGCCTATGTTTTGTCGACTCGGAAGCAGATGGCTCTGGCCACACTTGCGGGATTTCTGGGTGTATGGACAGCCTTGTCGACGGGCGCACTAGCGCTGGTGACCCTGACGGACAGTGCCGCTGAAGCGCAAATCAGTCTGCAAAAAGCCCAATCAGAGCGGTGGATTGCCGACCGCCAAGCCCGCTTGGACACAGCCGTCGCTCGCCTGAACGAAACCTCAGGATCGGTTGACAATCTGGCTGTTATGATTGAGCGCCGTCACGCGGCTCTAGCTCAAGTCGTTGGCGAATTTAAGGATATTCCGGGAGCCCAAGCGGCGCTTAAACCCGCCCCGATCAATCCGAGTACACCGGCGATCGAGCGCATTTACGCCGTCCGGTCTGACCAAGAGCGGATGATTGCCCGAAGCGAGACCTTTGCCAAATCGCGTGCTGAGCGTCTGCGCTTGGCCTTCCGACTGGCCGGTCTCAACCCGGGCAGCAGCGGTGCCGGCGCAACCGGCCTCGGCGGCCCTCTGGTCGATGCCAAGGATCCTAAGGCCCTGGCTGAAATCCTGGATGTGGATGAAGGCTTTGCCGCACGCATCCACAGCGCCGTGTCCCACCTCAGCGACATGCGCCATATGCAAGACCGAGCCGAGCGCTTGCCGTTTGCCCGTCCAGCCCATGGCGTACGAACCACCAGCGGCTTCGGCGTTCGTTTTGATCCCTTCACGCGACGTCCGGCCACGCACAATGGCCTGGACTTTGCAGGTCCCTATATGACCCCGATCAAGGCGACTGCGCCGGGGACGGTGGCCTTTGCGGGTATCCGCGGGGGTTACGGCAAGACAGTAGAGATTGATCATGGCAGCGGCTTCAAAACCCGTTACGCGCACCTCCAGGCCATTTCGGTCCGGGCAGGTCAGCGTGTGGCCGTCGGTCAGCGCGTAGGAGCCATGGGCTCCACAGGACGTTCCACCGGTGTTCACCTGCACTACGAAGTGTGGATGAACGGCCGCCCTCAAAACCCCGCAAGATTTGTGAAGGCCGGAGACTATGTTCAACAAAACTAGCAAGCCCACACGCGCTGATGCGCCGAAATCGGCGCCGGTTGCGGCCGCGGAACCCGCTCGTAAAGCGGCGCCGCCCCTGAACATGCCGATGAACGCAGCTCCTGCGGCCTCGGTGACCCCGTCGCAGCGGTCTGTGGCCTCGATGCTGGCCGCGGACCTCGTGATCGACGGGAACATTGTGGGCGGTGGGGACCTGCACCTCGATGGCACCGTGCGCGGCGACGTTCGCGTCAACCGCCTGACCGTCGGCGAGACCGGCAGCATCGAAGGCAGCGTGATGGCGGACCTGATCGAAGTGCGCGGTCGCATCGTCGGGGCCATCAACGGTAAGCAAATCAAGCTTTATGGCACGGCCTATGTCGAGGGTGACATTACCCACGAACAGCTCTCAATCGATGTCGGTGCCTACTTCCAAGGCCGGTGTCTGCAAACGCGTAAGGTTGAGACCTTGGCCCCCGTCGAGCCGACCCCGATGAACGCCGTCAATTCGGACTTCTCTATGCCGTCGTTGTCCGCCTATGACGCCAGCGCGCTCAGCGACATCAAGCCGACCAGCTACTGATCGGATCCTGAGTTTCCGGCCTGAGTTTCCGGCATGAAAACAGCCCGTCCGGGAAACCGAACGGGCTGTTTCTTTGGGCGATAGAAAAGGCGGTTAGCGCGCCTCGTCCTCGTTGAGGCCAACCTTCAACGCCAGTGATGCCGCCATAAAGGCATCCAGATCCCCGTCCAGAACCCCTTGGGTGTCCGAGGTTTCGACATTGGTGCGCAGGTCCTTGACCATCTGATAGGGCTGCAACACGTAGGACCGGATCTGGTGGCCCCAGCCGATATCCGTCTTCTGGTCTTCCAGCGCTTGAGCCGCCGCCTCGCGCTTTTGCAGCTCCAACTCGTAAAGACGAGCGCGAAGCATTTTCCAGGCCTCTTCACGGTTGGCATGCTGCGAGCGTCCGGCCTGGCAGGCCACAGCCACCCCCGTCGGGATGTGCGTCAGACGCACCGCAGAGTCCGTTTTGTTGACGTGCTGCCCCCCGGCTCCGGACGCGCGATAGGTATCGGTCCGCACGTCGGCCGGATTGATCTCGATCTCAATGGTGTCATCCACCACCGGATAGACCCAGACCGAGGCAAAGCTGGTATGGCGACGGGCGCTGGAGTCAAACGGTGAAATCCGCACTAAGCGATGGACACCCGACTCGGTTTTGAGCCAGCCATAGGCATTGGCGCCTTTGATCTGAAGCGTGGCCGACTTGATCCCAGCCTGCTCGCCTGAGGTCTCTTCGATTAGGTCCACGGTCATATTCCGTGCGGTGGCCCAACGGGTGTACATGCGCAGCATGATCCCGGCCCAATCGCAGGACTCAGTACCCCCAGCCCCGGAATTGATTTCAAGATAGGCATCATTGCCATCGGCTTCGCCCGACAACAGCGCTTCGAGTTCGGCGCGAGCCGCCCGCTCTTTGATATTGGCCAACTGTGCGCGGGCTTCGGCCAAGGCGCCCTCATCGGCTTCCATGTCCGCCAGTTTGGCATAGTCAAGGGCATCGCGCAGCTCGCGTTCGAGTGCATAGACAGTGTCTATGCCTCCCGCCAGCTTGGTCCGCTCGCGCATAATGGCTTGGGCCATCTCGGGCTTATCCCACAGGGTCGGATCCTCGACCCGGGCGTTGAGTTCGTCTAGGCGTCTGAGAGCAGGTTCCCAGTCAAAGACGCCTCCTGAGCAGCCCGATAGACTGCTCGATGTCCGCCGCAGAGGCTTCGACATCCGGTCGCATGAAGTGCTCCATGATTACAAAGGTCCGATGACGTCAGACCTGAGGGCGCGGGTCTAGCGCGCGCACCGTCCAAGGGCAAGGCCTGAGCTGACGGTCATGCCGTCAAAACCGCCGTCAGAACCCTAGTAAAGCACGTAGCTGTCCGCCTGTTCGACGGTTGGCTTCGGTGGCGGTGGGGGCTTAGCCGGTGACTGCGAAACCTCCCCGTTACGCCAGACCTCAACATAGGGTCGAGGACCGTCGACGCTCGGTGGCGGCGCAGCCACCACCTTGGGCTCTGTGCCCGGTCGGAAGGCTTCAAGGTGACCGCGAACCGAGACCATCACGGCATCCTTGGGCGCTTTAAACGGCTTTTTGGGTTTGTCCTTGAGCACATCCTGAAGGAAATTGACAAAGATCGGCAAGGCGGCAGACGATCCAGTCTCGCCGTTGCCCAGCGGCCGGTTTTCATCATAGCCGACGAACACCCCCACCACGAGGTCCGGCGTATAGCCGACAAACCACGCGCTACGATATTCATTCGTCGTGCCGGTCTTTCCGGCTACGGGGCGGTCCAGAACCTGAGCGCGCACGGCAGTCCCCCGCTGGATCACCCCCTCGAGATAGGAGGTGATCTGATAGGCTGTGATCGGATCCATTACCTGCTCGCCAGCCTGATTGAGGCGCGGCGATTCACTGCCATCAAACGCGCGGCCACAGCCCCCCGGGCACCGGCGCTTATCGTTATTGGCGATGTTCTTGCCATCGCGGTCGTGCGCCACTTCGATCACATGCGGGTTGACCCGGTACCCCCCATTGGCAAAGGCGGCATAGGCCGCTGTGATCTTATAGGGTGTGGTCTCACCAGAACCCAAGGCCATCGACAGAACCGGTTGCATGTTATCGACAACGCCATAGCGTATGGCTTTTTCCCGGACGGTTTTCATCCCGACCCGGTTCGCAAGGCGCACGGTCATGGCATTGCGCGACAGTTCCAGACCTTTTCGCAAGGTCTGCGGACCATAGTACCGGCGAGAATAGTTCTTCGGGCTCCAGACCTTGCCATTGGCCCCTTTGAACGAGATCGGTCCATCGACCACAATGCTGGCCGGCGTAAAATCGCCTTCGAGCGCGGCGGCATAGACGAACGGCTTAAAGGCCGATCCGGGCTGACGATAGGCCTGCGTTGCCCGATTAAACTTTGACAGAGAATAGCTGTAGCCGCCGACCATGGCCAAGACCCGGCCACTCCAAGGATCAATGGCCACCAGAGCGCCGTTGACGTGCGGCACCTGACGCAAGGCCATCACCCCGCGGGTCAACTCCTCCACGATGACAATATCGCCTTTTTTCAATGGCTTTGAGGCATTGGCCCAGATTACATCCGCATCCCGGATCCGCCCCTTATCGTCGTGAACGGTCGTGACACGAACATTGCCCCCGGCAGCGCTTTCGACGATCGCGCCGACCCAGTTGGTCCGCTCTGCCGGCAGGCGCAGCTTGGCCGCCAAGGGCTTCCACTCGCCACTGGGATCACCGCTGGCCGTAGCGCCGCGCCAGCCATGGCGGTAGTCATAGAGCTCAAGCCCGCGCATCAACGCATCGCGCGCGGAGGTCTGCATTGCTGCGTCCAGGGTCGTGCGCAGATAATAGCCGCCGCTGAACAGCTTTTCCCCAAAAGCCGTCGTCCCCTGACGGCGGACTTCCTCCAAAAAGTAATCGGCATCCCGATAGCGCGCGCGCATCGGAGAGCTCTGCACCACAAGGTCTTCTTTGAGGGCTGTTTGGTATTCGGGCTCTGTAATCCAGCCGAGCTTATACATCTCGCCCAGGATCCAATTGCGGCGCTCGATGGCCGACTGTTTGAAGCGGATCGGATGATAGTTGGCGGGCCCTTTTGGCAGGGAGGCGAGATAGGCCATCTCGGAAATGGTCAGATCATCCAGCGACTTACCAAAGTAATTAAAAGCCGCTGAGGCCACGCCAAACGAGCGATAACCCAGAAAAATCTCGTTCAGATAAAGCTCGATAATCTGCTTTTTGTCCAAGGTCGACTCGAGCCGTCTGGCGAGAATCACTTCCTTGAGCTTACGGCCCACTGTCACTTCGCTGGAGAGCTGGATGTTCTTGGCCACCTGCTGGGTGATGGTCGATCCCCCTTCGAGGCGGCGACCATTGACCAGGTTAGAGACATTCTTAGCCATGGCCCGGCTGAGGCCCGTGAAATCAACCCCGCCATGATTGAAGAAATTGCGGTCTTCTGCGGCCAGAAACGCCTGAACCAGCGTCGGCGGGATCCGGTCATAGGGGACAAAAATCCGGCGCTCCCGAGAAAACTCCCCGATCAGCGTGCCATCCCAAGCATAGACGCGCGTTGCCGTCGGGGGACGATACTCGGCAAGACGGGTGCTGTCGGGCAAATCATGGAACAGCCACGCGGCATAGATCGCCACCGCCAGCCCGGCAACGGACACAGCGGTCATCACGATGACCCCGGCCATTGCAAACCATCGCTCGGCGGATTTGATCACTCTGGCCTCCGACGCCTTCACCCCACAGACGAACAGGGCATTTAACGAGTCGCGTCATTATAGGCAAAGGGCCTGTTGTGCAAAGCCTCGGAAAAAACCCTAGGGCTACGCGAATGCCACACTTGGCTCTATTCCAAGTCCCTTAGTCCAGAGTTCGGTACTAAGGTCGAACGCCAAACCCGGCAAACCGGACATCATCCGAGAAATAGGCATTGATAGCGTCCGCCGTCGCCTGCATCAAACGATCCCGATACGCCGGATCGGACAGGGCCTTTTCGTCTTCGCGGTTGGACATAAAGCCCATTTCCAGCAGCACAGCCGGCACATCCGGGGCCAGCAGAACCGCAAAACCGGCCTGCCGGTGGCTGCGGCGCAAAAGCGGCGTGTGGTCGTCGATGTTATTCAGAAGGATCTGAGCAAAGGTCGCGGAGCGGTTTTTCGTCACGCGCTGGGTGAGGTCCAACAGGATCCGGTTGACGACGCGATCATTGCTGTTGGCATGGCTGACCGCCGGGACCGTCCAATCGCCTTGGCTCAAGACCTTGCGCGCTGCCCGCTCACTGCCGGTATCAGAGAGCGTATAGATGCTGGCCCCGCGGGTATTCGGATCCGCCGCCGCATCGGCATGCAGCGAAATAAACAGGTCCGCATTGGCTTGGCGGGCGATTCGAACACGCGAGTCCAAGGCGATAAAGGCATCGGTTTCCCGGGTCATCACCACGGTAAACCGCCCTGTCCGCTCAAGTTTAGCCTTGAGTGTGCGGGCCGCCGCGAGGGTAATGTCTTTTTCCGGGCTTTCCGCACCGATCGTTCCGGGATCCTTGCCACCATGCCCCGCATCGATGACGACGATGCGCTTGCCCCTGCGCTTGCGCGGTTCGGCTTGATCGAGCACGGGGACAATGTCTTGGCCTGTCTGGACGCTGGAAAGCTTCGTGCTGATGGCGCCCGTACGATCAGGCGCCGTTGCCAGACCTGCACCAGACTGGCTGACTGTTTGCTTCGCCGCTTCGTTGGCCGCATAGGCTTGGCTATATAAATCGATCACATAGCGATAGTTGGGTACACCGTCTCCCGGCGGAAGCAGAAAGCGACGACCAATCACAGCATCGGCGGCTAGGGAAAGCCGGACCCGCGAGGCCCCCGCCACGTCTTCGACCGACCAGTCGGCGACGAGGCCCCGACCCTTACCATTCAGAGACGTCTCTGGGTGCACGCCCGGCAAGGCCAAAATAATGTTGCGTAAGTCACGGGAATCCGAGAGCACTTGGCCTTTAACAGCCCGGTCCAGTTCAATCACAATCCGGGTTTGCGCGGCGTCCCCACCCAAGCGGACCTTTTGAAGGCTCTGCGCCGCTCCAGCCTGAGGCAGAAACGCGCCGAGAAGACACATCGCCAGCGTTGCGACACAGCGTACTGACCCGCGCAACGGGCGGCTTGGCCCTCGGGACATACTAAACTCCGGACACCACCATTCTGATTGTGTCCAGTGTGACAGCTTCCCATGGAAAATGCGTTAACAAGCCCCAGTTCAGGAAAGCTTTTCTTTTTTGTGCGAATG
>DAITMY010000080.1:0-9140 GCA_036834925.1 Asticcacaulis sp. | reverse complement strand
GCCCCAAGGAGGCGCATGGGGTAATCAACACGTTGTGCCCTGTCAAGATAGGGGGCGCGCAAAGGCTTGTGCGGTCCCCGCACCTCGCCTAGATAGACAAAAGCTGTGAGGACTCTGATGACCGCTCTTGTCAAATTTGCCGAAGATATTGTCTCTAGCCTGCTGGGTCTTCTGATCTGGGCTATCATAATTAATGCTGTGCTGAGCTGGCTGGTGGCCTTTCAGGTGATCAACACCCGCAACCAGTTCGTCTATCAGGTACTAAAGACGCTCGACATGATCACCTATCCGGTGCTCGAACCCTTCCGCCGCTTCATTCCCAATCTGGGCGGTGTCGATATCAGCCCGATAGTTGCTATAATCGTGTTAAAGGGTATTCAGGAAATCTTGTTGGCTCCTGCCTTTGAGGCTTTACGTATCCTTCTGGGATGAGCCTAAAAGTCAGTGTCCGACTAACGCCCAAAGCGTCTAAAGACGCGGTTGAGGGTTGGGCTGAGGATGAGCAGGGGCGACCTTATCTAAAAGCCCGGGTTCGGGCGGCACCGATCGAAGGGGCCGCCAATGCCGCTCTTGAAGCTTTGCTCGCAAAGTCCCTAGGCTTGGCCAAATCCGCGGTCCAAGTTGACAAAGGGGCAAGCGCGCGCCTCAAGCAGGTACGGATCGAGGCCCCTTGGGATGAGTTAGATTTGCGCGCAAGGCTTGGTGTGCCCCATACGGCTAAGACTTAGATTTAAAACGTTACACCGATTTAATGAATGCGCCTGAAAAGTGGTGCTTACATAGGCTTCTCTCGACTACGCCCCCATCTCAGAGGGGCGGCAACACGACAGGGGAGCTATGGAAAACGCAATAACCCGGTCTGCCGGACGCACGCTACTGCGTCAGGGACCTGTTCGAAGCGCGCTGATTGCCGCGCTGATGCTGTCGGTGGCGGCTTGTGCCACCACAGGAACCCCGGGCGGTGCGACGCCCGCTAGCGGGTCAAAGTCGGATACCAAAGCCGAGAAGCCTGCCGCGCTTCGGCCGGGTCAGGACCCGGCGGCCTCCAAGGCCTTTGCCTCGACCTATGCGCCGCTGCCGCGCGCCGATTTCGCCATTGTCGGGACGACCGCCTATACCGGCACCGGAACTCGGATCGAAAATGCCACGCTCGTGGTGCGCGACGGCAAGATCGTCAGCCTGACTGAAGGCGGCGCGGTTCCTGAGGGTGTGGCCCGTGTCGACGGCAAGGGAAAGTTCATTACCCCCGGGATCGTTGATGCCCACAGTCACTTGGGTGTCTATGCCTCGCCGGGCGTTTCGGCGCACTCTGACGGGAACGAAGCGACCAATCCCGTAACCTCTGAAGTGTGGGCGGAGCATTCTCTGTGGCCCCAGGATCCCGGCTTTAACCGGGCCCGCGAAGGTGGGGTGACCACGCTGCATATTCTTCCGGGATCCGCCAACTTAATCGGTGGCCGATCGGTCACGGTTAAAAATGTCCCCGCCCTGTCCGTTATGGGCATGAAGTTTCCAGATGCCCCGCATGGTCTGAAAATGGCTTGCGGCGAAAACCCCAAGCGGGTTTACGGGGGCCGCGGTCGTGCCCCCTCGACGCGCATGGCCAATGTCGCCGGCTATCGGGCGGCCTGGATCGATGCGGCGGACTATGCCCGTAAATGGGACGCCTATTACGCCAAGGTGGAAAAGGGTGAAAAGGCTGATGCGCCCAAGCGGGACTTGCGTCTGGATACGCTTGCAGGCGTGCTGCGCGGCGAGATTCTGATTCAGAACCACTGCTATCGCGCCGACGAAATGCTGGTGATGCTCGAGATCGCCAAGGAATTTAACTACAAGATCACGATGTTCCACCACGGCTCCGAGGCCTATAAGCTGGCCCGCGAGCTCAAGGCGCACGACGCCTGTGTGGCGACATGGTCGGGCTGGTGGGGTTTCAAGATGGAAAGCCTCGACGGCATCGAAGAGAACGCCGGGATCGTGGATGCCGCTGGCGCTTGCGCCGTGATCCATTCGGATGACGCTGTCCTGACCCAGCGCCTCAACCAGGAAGCCGTCGCGGCCCTCTCTGCTGCGCGCCGTGCTGGGATCAATATCGCGCCCGCCCAGGCGATCCGCTGGATCACGCTCAACCCAGCCAAGGCCATTGGCATCGATAAGGTCACGGGTTCGCTCGAAGCCGGAAAGAACGCCGATGTGGTGATCTGGAACGCCGATCCGCTCAGTGTCTATGCCCGCACCGAGCGGGTCTATATCGATGGGGCGGTGGTCTATGACCGCAAGGATCCGCGCTATCAACCCAAGTCTGATTTCGAGCTGGGTCAGCCCGGCCAGGGGGCGTTCTGATGACTAAGTTTGCAAAGTTTGGGGCCGTATGCGCCCTCGCCCTGTCCGTCGCCGGATTATCGCTTCCGGCTCTGGCTCAAACGGTCGCGATCACGGGTGGCAAGGTCTACACTCAGGGCAGTGCCGGTGTGCTCGACAATGGCACGGTGCTGATCCGCGACGGCAAGATCGCCGCTGTGGGGGCCAATGTCGCCGTGCCTGCGGGCGCAAAGGTGATCGACGCCAAGGGCAAGATCGTCACGCCGGGTCTTATCTCTGCGGAATCGGGCCTTGGCGCGATTGAGGTCTCGGCGCTCGGCAGCGAGCTCGCGGTTCGAAATGAGGGCCTGAGCGCCGCCTATGACGTCTCCTATGGTCTGGATCCGCATTCGTTCGTGATTCCGGCGGCCCGTCTGGGCGGCTTGACCCGGGCGATTGTCATCCCGACCCCGACCGGTGGAGCGGGGGCCCATGCCCACGAGCACGATACCGCCGGGGCCGATCATGCGGATCACGCCGAACCCGGTCTGTTCGGTGGTCAAGCGGCCATCATTCACCTTGGGGGTGCCGAGGGCTTTGTTATGAAGTCTAAGGTGGCCATGTCGGTGGACTTGGGTGCAGCTGGAGCCCGTCATGCGGGTGGCGCGCGCGGGGCGACCTTTGTGGCCCTTGCCACCATGCTGGACGATGTCCGTCACTATACCCGCAACAAAGCCCGCTATGCGGCGGGCGAAGGGCGCGATCTGGGGATGTCCCGTGCCGATCTTGAGGCGCTGATCCCGGTGGTCGAAAGCCGCATGCCGGTTGTCGTCAATGTGCGCCGGGCCTCGGATATCCAGCAGGCTCTGCGGTTTGCACGTGAGCAAAAGCTGCAGATCATCCTCAACGAAGCCGACGAAGCCTGGATGGTCGCCAGCGAGATTGCCGCCGCCAAGGTTCCGGTGATGCTGAACCCCTTGAGCAATCTGCCGGACTCCTTTGAGTCCCGTGCGGCTCGGCTCGACAATGCCGCTAAGCTCCATGCGGCCGGTGTCATGGTTATCATCAAGGGCAATGAGGGCAATATCCACCGCGCCCGCGAAGCCCGCTATAACGCTGGCAATGCGGTGGCCAATGGCCTGCCCTATGGCGCGGCATTGGATGGCCTGACCCTAAATCCCGCTAAGGCCTTTGGTGTGGCGGATCGGATTGGGTCGTTGGATGTTGGCAAGGACGCCGATGTGGTAGTCTGGGACGGCGATCCGTTCGAGCCCATGACCCAGCCGGTGGCCGTGTTGATCAACGGTAAGGAACAGTCCCTGATGAGCCGTGGCCGCGCCTTGGCCGATCGCTACAAGGTGACGGGGGATATGCCCCCAGCCTATCGGTAAGCCGAGTCGCGTGAGCGGCCGCCCTTGATGAGGCGGTCTCTCAATCCGTAAGCCTAAACAAAAGCCCCTGTCTGCCGGAGAACGCAGACAGGGGCTTTTCACGTGGTACAGACAAGCCAGCGGACAGGACCCGGGGATCAGGCCCAGTCCATTGGCCCCTGGGTTTTAGGCCCAGTGCATGCTGCCGCGTGGGTGGGCATGGACTTTCAGCTTGCGAATCCGGGCGGCAACCGCCTCGGCCACTTCGGAACAGCGGGCATGGCCGCCAAGGTCGCGCGTTCGAACGCCTTCGCTCAAGACACCCTTGACCGCGGCTTCGAGCACATCGGCTTCGTCGGTGAGGCCCAAACCGTGGCGCAGCAACATGGCCGCCGACATCAACGATCCGTTCGGATTAGCCAGATCCTGTCCGGCGATATCCGGTGCCGAGCCATGGATCGGCTCAAATACCCCCGGCCCGCCCTGGCCCAGCGAGGCCGAGCCGAGCATCCCAATAGATCCGGACAGCACCGAGGCCTCATCGCTGAGGATATCTCCGAACATATTCTCAGTCAGGATCACGTCAAAGCTGCGCGGGCGGGTGATCAGGTGCATGGCCATACTGTCAACCAGCGCATGCTCAAGTGCGACGTCCGGGTAGTGGTCGCGGTGAATGCGGCTGACAGTCTCGCGCCACAGGCGGCTGGTTTCGATCACATTGGCCTTGTCGACCGACGTAACCTTGCGGCGGCGATCCCGGGCGGCCTTGAAGGCCACATGGGCCACGCGCTCGATTTCCGCGACCGTATAGACGCATTCGTCGGTGGCCCGGTCCTCGGTGCGGGTCCGCTGGCCGAAATAGAGGCCGCCGGTCAGCTCGCGCACGATCAGCATGTCCACGCCCTCAACCACTTCGGGCTTGAGCGGTGAGGCATCCACCAGATCCGGCAGCACGGCCACCGGGCGCAGGTTGGCGAACAGGCCAAGATGTTGTCTCAGGGCCAACAGACCCTGTTCTGGACGCGGCGTCTTGCCGTCCCACTTTGGCCCGCCGACAGCCCCAAGGAACACGGCGTCAGCGGCTTCACAGGCTGCACGGGTGGCCGCTGGATAGGGATCGCCCGCCGCATCAATCGCCGCTCCGCCGATCAGGTGCGTGTCAAAACGGAATTCATGACCAAAAGCATCGGCGAGGCTATGCAGGGCCAGTTCCACCGCGCGGGTACATTCGGGTCCGACGCCATCGCCGGGCAACATCACGATCGAAAAGGGTTTCATGCGGCGCGCTCCTGTTCATAGGCGGCAATCTGGGGAAGGCGGTTCAACAGCCAGCCGAGGGCATCCACGCCTTCGAGCAGGCACCGACGGGCAAAGGGATCGATCGGAAAGACAACGGATTGCCCACTGGCCAGAGTGAGGGTGCAGGCCTCTAGGTCCAACGTGACCCGCTGGCTTGGATTCGCCAGCAAGGCGGCGTGGGTCTCGGCATCCACCACCACCGGGATCAGGCCGTTCTTCAGCGCATTGTTGCGGAAGATATCGGCGATGGCGGTCGAGACCACCGCCTTAAAGCCAAAGTCGGTTAGGGCCCAAGGCGCATGCTCACGCGAGGAGCCACAACCAAAATTGTGACCGGCCACCAGTACGCGGTGCTCGGTGGGGTCGATCTGGTTCAGCACAAAAGCCGGGTTTGGCTGACCATCCTTGTCATAGCGCCAGTCATTGAAGGCGTTCTGTCCCAGGCCTTTGCGGCTGGTGGTGGTCAAAAACCGCGCCGGAATGATCTGGTCGGTATCGATATTGGCCTCGGCCAAAACCACGATCCGGCTGGAAAAGACGTGATCCGGTTCAGAATTACGTCCGTGAGCCGGGATGCCTGTTTGTGTTTCGATTGCGGGCTCAGACATAAGCGGTCTCCAAAGCGGGGGTTAAGGTGCGCGGGTCGGTGACGCGGCCCATCACCGCCGAAGCCGCCGCTGTCGCGGGGCTGGCGAGGATGGTGCGAGCACCGGGACCCTGACGGCCTTCGAAATTCCGGTTCGACGTCGACACTGCGAGCTGGCCCGGGGCCACGAGGTCCCCGTTCATGGCAATACACATAGAACAGCCGGGCAGGCGCCATTCGGCCCCGGCGGCTTTGAACACCGCATCCAGACCTTCAGCCTCGGCATCCTGACGGACCTGTTCAGATCCGGGGACTACCAGCATCCGCACACCTTCGGCCACCGTTCGGCCTTTGAGCACATCGGCGGCGGCGCGAAGATCGGTCAAGCGGCCATTGGTACAGCTGCCGATGAACACCACATCAACCTTGGCCTCTGACAGCGGCTGTCCGGCATTGAGCCCCATATAGGTCTGGGCGCGGCGGGTGGTTTCGTCCAGGGCTTCGGGCACCTGACCGTCGGCAGCGATACCGGTATCCGGTGCGGTGCCCCAGGTGGCCATGGGGCTGATCGTGCGGGCATCGAGCCGGATTTCGGCATCGAATGTGGCACTGGGATCCGTGGCCAGGGTTTGCCACTCTGCACACCGGGCTTCAAAGGCCTCGCCTTTCGGGACCGCGATGCGACCGCGCAGCCAGTCAAAGGTGGTCTGGTCCGGGGCAATCATGCCCGCGCGCGCCCCGGCCTCGATTGACATATTACAGACCGTCATCCGGCCTTCCATGTCGAGGGCGGTGATCGCGGGGCCGGCGTATTCGATGGCATAGCCGGTGCCGCCGTCGGCCCCGAGGCGGGCGATGATCGCCAGCACCAGATCTTTGGCCGAGACCCCCGGCTGTAGCGTGCCCTCGACCCAGACCCGCATCGTCTTGGGTTTATGCTGGGTCAGACATTGGGTGGCTAAGACGTGGCCGACTTCGGACGTGCCGATGCCAAACGCCAGAGCGCCAAAGGCCCCGTGGGTCGAGGTATGACTGTCGCCGCACACCACGGTCATACCGGGCTGAGTAAGGCCATACTCGGGTCCGACCACATGCACGACCCCTTGGTGGCCGGTGCCCCATTCGAACAGCTTTACCCCGTGTCGGGCGCAATTGTCCTGGAGGGTTTCCACCTGGCGGCGGGCCTGTTCGGTCACGTAGGGCCGCGCGCCGTCATCCCCCGGCGGAAGCGTCGGTATGGCATGATCCAGTGTGGCAAAAGTGCGGTCTGGCCGTCTGACCTTAAGCCCCCGGCTCTCGATTTCCGAAAAGGCCTGAGGCGAGGTGACCTCATGGACCAGATGCAGATCGATATAGAGAACGGCGGGCTGATCGCCCTCAGTGGGGACGACCACATGACGGTCCCAGAGCTTTTCAAACAAGGTGCGGGGGGCAGTCTCAGGCATAGGCCACCTCTTTGGTCTGGGCGACGGGGACAGGGGTCAGCCAGCCGTGGCGGTCCGGGGTCTGACCGGAAAACAGGCCCATGAACTGGCCCTGTAACAGGCGGGTGATCGGGCCCGGCCCCTTGGACCGGGTTGGGATACGGTCCACCGAGCGGATGGGGGTGATCTCAGCGGCGGTTCCGGTCATGAACACCTCGTCCGCAGTATAGAGGGCCTCGCGAGGTAAGACCTGTTCCCGGGTCGGTATGCCGTTATCGGCGGCAAGCTGCAGCACGGTATCCCGGGTAATGCCCACCAGGATCGACGAGGCCGCCGGCGGGGTGATCAGTACCCCGTCCTTGACCAGAAACAGGTTTTCGCCCGCCCCTTCAGACAGACGTCCATCGGTGGACAGACCAATCCCTTCGGCATAGCCATGATCGCGGGCTTCCTTGCCAATCAGGAAGCTCGACAGGTAGTTCCCACCCGCCTTCGCCCCGGTCGGGGCCGTATTGGGGGCCAGTCGGTTCCAGCTTGAAACGCAGACATCCACACCTTGGGTCAGACCCTCTTCGCCCAGATACGCCCCCCAGGGGAAGGCGGCGATGACGAGATCCACATTCATGCGCTCCGGGGCCGGAACCACGCCCATGCCACAGTCGCCAAGGAAGGCGATCGGACGCAAGTAAGCGCTCTTGAGGCCATTGTCCCGCACCACAGACTGACAGGCCGCTCGCACCGTGTCGCGATCAAAAGGCATCTCCATGCCGTACATGCGGCCGGAGTCCTCAAGGCGGATCAGATGCTCCTCTAGCCGGAAAATCGCCGGACCGGTGGGGGTGCCATAAGCGCGAATGCCCTCGAACACCGAGGTGCCATAGTGCAAGGCATGGGACAGAACGTGGATCTTGGCGTCGGCCCAGGGGATCATCTGGCCGTTCATCCAGATCAAATCAGCAAGCGGTTTCATAGTGTGTATCTTTCGAAAAAGTCGGGAGGGCAGCGGCGCGTCCGGGCCCGTCGGGGGCCTTTTCGAACGCATCAATCAAAGCACGGGCCGCGGCCCATACAGGGTCGGGGCCGCGTCCACGGCCCCGGATCTCCTCGTGGTCAAACAACAGGGTGAGCTCGGCAAAAGCGCCGGTTTCAAAGGTGAAGCCCGCTTGAACGATCTCAGAATCCCGGATCACCGCCATACGACCAAAGCCGGTGTTGAGCGCGGACAAACACGCATCGAGCACGTCCGGCCCGGACCCCGTCAGCAGCATGGGCGCTTCACGGTCATCGCGGCTGAGCTCAAGCGCCACCCGGGCCTCAGACGTTGCCGAGGTCTGGCTGGAGACACTGCGCAAGGTCCAGCCGGATGACGGGGCATCGCTTTGGCTGGTGGCGGCTTGCAGCAGCTTGCGCAGCTCGTGGGTGTCGATTTCACCGACCTGATCCGCCCGGGCCTTGAACGCCGCAAACACCCGGGTCAGGCTGGGTTCGTCCAGCGGAAAGCCGAGGGCCGTCGCCTGTTTGATCAGGGCATGGCGACCGGAATGCTTGCCGAGAACAAGCTGACTCTGGTCAAGGCCCACATCCTGAGGCCGCATGATCTCATAGGTGCGGGCATCATTGAGCATGCCGTGCTGATGGATCCCCGACTCGTGGGCAAAGGCATTGCGACCGACCACAGCCTTGTTGCGAACAACGACCGAATGGGTTGCCCGCGACAAGGTGCGGCTGGCCCCGGCGATCCGGGTGGTGTCGATCCCGGTCTCAAGGCCATACAGATCTGAACGTGTCCGAAGAGCCATGATCAGCTCTTCGAGCGCACAGTTCCCGGCGCGCTCGCCAATGCCATTGAGGGTGCACTCGACCTGACGCGCTCCGGCCTCGACGGCGGCGAGGCTGTTGGCGACCGCCAGTCCAAGGTCATTGTGGCAGTGGGTGGACAACCGGATGTCCTTGAAGTCTGCCAAGGCCGTCCGCAGGAAGGTGAACAAACGGGTCATTTCCGGCGGCGTCGAATAGCCGACCGTGTCCGGGACATTCAGCGTGGTGGCCCCCGCTTCGGCCACGGCGCGCATGACCTCAGCCAAGAATGAGGGTTCCGTGCGGATGGCATCTTCGGCGGAGAACTCCACCTCGTCGAACAGCGGGCGGGCCAGGCTGACC
>DAITMY010000079.1:0-9190 GCA_036834925.1 Asticcacaulis sp. | reverse complement strand
CTCGCCCACTTCGGCTCGTTCAGCCAAGGCATAATAGACGGGCCGAGTCAGACGCGCCCACAGATCTGCCCGCACCCGCACCTTGGGATCCGGCTGACCGTCCGGGCCATCCCCCAGCCAGAGGTCGGCGGCGCTTTGTGGGGCGACCTGATCGCCCTGATCCGTTGTAAAGCTCAGGCCCGTATCGTCACCAGTGACATCCACAGCCCGGAAAGGCAGATCCTCGACCGTAATCCTCAGCTTCTCGACCGGTGTGACCAGAAAATAGGCCCCATCCTCTCGCCGCAGCAGGGTGGAAAACAGCCGCACCAGCGCGGACCGCAGGATCGGCCGCCCCTCATGGATCCACTGTCCATCGGCCTGGATCACCAGATCCATCGGCCCACAGTCAGGCGGGTTCCACAGATGGACGGGCGGCAAGCCTCGCAATTCGGACACGCCTTCGCTTTGCGGCAGTTCCCCAGTCAGGCGTGCGGCCTTTACGATATCGGCCAAGGCCGCTTTATCAGCGGGAACAGGATTTATCGGCTCAGGTCTCTTTTCCGTCATTGAATTCTGATACAGTGCTTTGTGGACTTTGAGGAGACGGGTGTTGTGACGACGTTGGGGAACGGGGACATTGGGGCATGACAGTCGGAACGAACAGCCAGGTTGAACGCGCGGACACTGTGGCCGCCTTTACCCACAGCCGCCAGACCGCGACCCAAGTTCGCGCGGCGCTTCGCGGGGTGATCTTCGGTAAGGATGCGGTGGTAGACCAGGCCTTGGCCTGTCTGTTGGCGCGGGGCCATGCCCTGCTTATCGGCGCCCCCGGCTCGGCCAAGAGCCAATTGATGCGGTCGATTAGCACTGTCTTTGGCCTGAATATGGGCCTCATTCGCCTCAACCGCTCCACCGATGTGGAGACCCTGGTCCATGATGGCTTCGAAAGCCTTGCTGCCGCGCCGCGTCGCCTGTCGGCCCGGGATGGGCGGGTGCCTAATCATCTGCTGGTGGTCGAGGACCTCAATCTGGCCGCCCCCTTGACCCTTGGGGCGCTGCTCGACCGAATGGAAGCGCCGGAAGGCACAGCGCCCCAGCCGTTCCACGTGTTTGCCACCTGCTCACCCCTATCGGCCCAAGCCATCAATGACGCGGACCGCGACCGCTTCATGATGCAGATCGACATGGGCTATCCCGATGCTGATGGCGAGCGCCGCGTGATCCTCGACAGCGCGGGCGGCCTTGACCGCACGCCGGTCCGCGTGGCCAGCCCCGAAGACCTGTTGGACCTGCAACGTATGGCCGTGGAACTGCCGGTCGGGGAACGCGTCGTCGAAGCCATACTCGATCTCGTCCGTTGCGCCCGCCCTGAAGACAGCGACGCCCCGGCAGAAATCCGTCATGCCGTGCGCATGGGGCCCGGCCCACGCGCCGGTCAGGCCCTGCTGCGGCTGGCCCGCGCCCGCGCCCTAATTGATGGGCGTCCGGCCCCGACGCTGGACGATGTGCGCCTGATGGCCCCGGCGGTGATCAAGCCGCGCTGGGTGCTGGATCCCAGCGCCGCCCATGCCGACGCCGACGCCCTAATGGACCGGTTGCTCCAGCGTCTGTAAGGCCGCCAGATCTAGTCGCGCTCGAAGGCCGACGCCATTCGGTCGATCTCTCGGGCATTAAGGCCGTGGTGTTTGGCCACGACGCGCCAATGCGCTACGGCGGCCTCAACCTCTGCCACAATGGTTCTGGCCTCATTGGGCTTTAAGCCGCACTGGCGGGCGATACTCAGGGCAATCTCGACATCGGCTGTATTGTCGGCTTCGTCGATCGCGAGGCTGAGTACACGGGCACGGACATCCCGCGGGGTGGGGTTCAGATCAAATGCCGGAGACAGGCGCCAGCCTTGACCTCTCATGTCATAGAGAAAACCATGATTGCGCAGATGATCATCTGTATTGGCAATCAGGATGCTAAACACGACCCGCCGCCAGAGCTGCGCGCAATCTTGCTCCGGTGCCGCACCATATTGCCGGATCGCATCGACAATTTCGAGGTAGCTGTGATCTTCGTTGTCCAACGCACCGATCATGCTCATAGCGGACAAGTAGGGAAGTCGAAGCCCACCGCGTCGATCAAACCGACGCAATAAGAGCGCCGTCCGGTCCACCACAGACTCGAGCCGCCATGTGGGGACTGAGATACCCGCGCGATGCGCCAAATCAAGCGCGACGGCTTCCCACGTCATGACCGGGTACGGATCGTCCAACTGTGGAAATTTTGCGATCGAAAGTTGACCATCCAGATCAAGCACTGAAGCCTTAGCACGAGCCCCGCCAAGCGAAGACCCCGGTGCTAGGAGCAGCTGCAAATCGTCATCCCGATCTTCGTCGGCCTCATCCGCCGCCAGTCTCTGTGCCGCCCTCAAGAGGTCACCTAGCTGAATGAGGGGCGGAACACGGCGATGCTCGCCATCAGCCAGAAAAGGGCCTGCCTCAGACTCACGGAATCGCAAAGCGCCCTGACGGGTTTCATCACTCACCCCCAGAAGGAAGTCGGCTTCACTGAGGGTATGGGCGGCGATACGGTTTACTCTGGCCCGCCTTAGGTGCTCCCGCTTAATCAGCATCCGCCCCCAGCGGTCTGGTGCAGAGTCACCATAGGCTCCGAATAAGGTTCTTCCCGTGTGGGTATGGTGCGGTCCAACCCCAAGCATGAGCGCCGGCTCAAGGGCAAATCGGGCGGGGTGCGCAAGCCAACGGGGATCATAGGCAAAGCTGGCGCTATCGCGTCCCCGGTGACGTCTGACCCACAGACGGCCAACCCGACACGGTGTCCCGTTGAGATCAAGGTCAACAAGAAGTTCCCGATCACTCATGATGGATCGCCCGGATCAGAACGGGGTCTGCGCACGCGCTTGGGCAGCCGGGCCTCTTCGAGTTCAAGCCCCAGCGCATCGGTGCCGGGATCTGCAAGGGTGGCGATACGGTCGCTGATCCCTAGGATAAACAGAACCGTGGCATAGACCCCGAGGGAAACGGTCGGATCGCCGCGCTCCACTTTTTGCAGCGTTGTCCGGGAAATAAAGGCCCGCTCCGCCATCAGGCTTGTGGTAATTCGACGACGAAGCCGGGCCGCGCGAATATCGCCCCCGAGCTTTAGCAAAGCCCGCTTAACCGGCAACGGCAAGGACGGCGTGGTGCGCATAAGGAACCTCTTTGACCAATAGAATAGCCAGAAAGATCTTTAATGTCCATTTAAATGGTCATTAGCTTAAAGCCATGGGCGCGGCATCACGCCACTGACCAGCCCTTTTGCACGGCTCCGGCGGGCACGTCGGTTAAGCTCTCCGGCAACCAGATCAGAACACGGCCCGGATTGACTGGCCCCGGCAGTGTGGCCTTAGGGGCTTGGACAAAGCCGAAGCGCCCAAAATAGGGCGGATCCCCGACCAGCAACACGCTCAAGCCCTGCGCCTCAGCGGCCTCACAGACGAAGCGCACCAAGGCCTCACCAATCTTAAGGCACCGATAGGCCGGATCCACGGCAATGGGTCCCAGAAACGTAGAGCGCACCGTCCCGATCCGGATCGGCCACACCCGCACCGTCCCGACGATCTCCTCCTCGACCCGGGCCACCGCACTGAGGGCCGGAAGGATCCTATTGCCTTCGCGCAGACGCTCAGCGGTCTTGGCCAACCGCCCCGGCCCAAAGGCAGCGGACACCAGCGCCTCGATGCGCGATGCAGCCCCCTCGGGCTCTGGCTCAAGCGTAAAGAATGGGGGTTGGTGGACCGTCTCTGAGGCCAGACCAACAGGGGCCGGGTCCTCCGGCACGGGGATCACGCGTCGCATAGGCGCAGCACTCCAAACACTGGAGGGGCTGACCCTCCCAATCAGGAATACGCCGCCGCTTCGAATGCCGCGCGCCTCGGCGAGGCGCGCAATTAGGGGGCACGCGCGAGGATGTCAAGTCGCCTGCCAGATGTTGGAAATGCATTTGTCAGCCAAGACCCGGATGGCTCTGGGGTTTTGGCGCATCAGGCACAACAAAGACCGTGTTGCAATGCTGTCGCTCCACGGCCTTCAAGCGAAAAGACGTTAAGCTGACGTCACCATCAGATTCTGAGCCAGCATGAGGGCATTTCCGTCCAGATCGTAAAAAGTGGCCGTTTTCACCATCCCTTCGATGACCTCGGTCGGACCATCAAACCGAACGCCTGCAGCCTCCATTTTGGTGCGTGCCGCGTCGATATCCGCAATGCCGAACACAGGCACACAATTCCCCGGGACCGGTTGGACATGCTCACCAAGGCCGATGGTGACGTTTTGCGTCTTCGTCTGCAGTTCAGACCAGCCTGCCTCATCCACGTGGAAGATCGCCTCAAAGCCCAGCATGTCTCTGTACCAGTCAGCACTGGCGTGCCGGTCCTTGACGGACATGGCAATAGTTAGGGTTTGATCCAAATCGATGAGTGCCATGGGCTGTCCCCCTCTAAAAAAATATAGTAACTATACATTATGGACATAAAATACGTTGTCAAGATCACCTCTAGGGCTTGGGCCTTGCCCATCCTAAATGCATTGCATGTTGGCACACCCGGACGCCAAGCGGCCTTGCTGACCGCCACCGGGGCCAGCAGAACAGCTTTTCTGCAAAGCCTTGACCACCTTCTTGAAATGGGCCTGCTGGAGAGAAACCCCGGACATGGGCACCCTCTGCGCCCTGAGTTTCGGCTTACTCCGGACGGGGTCGTGGCCGCCAAAATGGCCCATGAGATTATGGGTATCGTCAAAAAAGACGAACTGGACGTTCTACGGCTCTCTTGGACCGTGCCCGTGCTTTCCGCTTTACACACACCTCACCCGTTCGGTGAGATCAAGCGACGCTTGCCACCGATCACGGACCGGGCTTTGTCGCAGTCCTTGCAGTGTTTGGAGCAAAGACACTGGATCTACAGGCATATCGATGAAGCGACACGCCCGCCCAGACCGCTTTACGCCGCCATCAACACTGGCGCGGTTATTAGTCGAATTACAAGATCAGTGCTGACGGGCTAAAGATCCTGAAGAACGAGCCCAACGAACACCCTAACGTTTTGTCGGGATCACCCCGGATTGAACTGGCGGAAATCGGGCTTGCGCCGTGCCATAAAGGCGGAAAAGGCTTCGGCGGCCTCGGGCGAGCGCAGGCGGTCCTGAAAAATCCGCCCTTCGGCCTGCATCACTGCCCAGATCCGCTCCGGATCGCGCATCAAGGCCTTGGTCTGGGCCAAGGCCCCGGCGGCCTTGTCACAGAGCGCCTCAGCCAGCGCCAACACCGCACCCTCGACCTCGGCCTCGCGCACCACCCGATTGGCCAGCCCAAGGGTCAAAGCGTCTTGCGCCGACAAGGCCTCGCCCAGGGCAAACATCGCCCAGGCCCGGGCATGGCCAATGCGTTCGGTCAGCAGCACACTCGACGCCGCTTCCGGCACCAGCGCCAGATTGACGAACGGCACGGACAGCCGCGCGCTGTCAGCCAGCACCACCAGATCACAGTGCAGCAGCAAGGTGGTGCCGATCCCGACCGCCTGCCCCTGGACTCCGGCCAGCAGCGGCTTGGGGAAATAGGCCAAGGCCTTGAGGAACGCCATCACCGCCATGGGCTCAGCATCATCGGGTCCAGCAGTCGCAGCCCGCATCGCCACCTGGGCAAAGTCACCAATATCATTGCCGGCACAGAAATCTGGCCCCTCAGCGGTGATCACCACCGCCCGCACGAGCGGATCGGTGCGCGCCGTATCCAGCGCCCCAACCAAGGTCTGGTACATGGCATCGGTCAGGGCATTTTTCTTTTCCGGCCGCATCAGGCGGATCCGGCAAATCCCGGCTTCGGTACGGATCTCAATGGGATGGGTCATCCCGGCTCTCCTCTGGACCAGACAGGTCGCCGGGCGGAACAAACTCGGCACCCGGCACGCGTGACCACCAGCTAACACCGCTTCCGTCACGGCAGGCAAGCGCCAAGCCCTGCTTCACGAGATACTGAAGATGGGCCAGCACTTCGCCGGTGGCGAGGCTAAGCTCGCCATCGCGGATCGCCCGCCTAAAGACCGCCTCAAAGGTATCCGTGGCCCGAGCCGGCGTCTCAATGGCTGACCAGATTCGCGCCAACCGTCGATGATGGCCTCGGATCAGGGCCTCGCTCCGGGCTTTTAGCCCCACATAGGGTAAGCCATGAGACGGCAATACAAGCGCCGTATCCGCTACCCGTTCAGGCAAACGCGTCAGGCTATCCAGCCACTCCCCCAGCGGATCGGCCTCGGGCTCGGTCGGCCAAAGCGACACATTGGACGAAATATGCGGCAGCACCTGATCCCCGCCGATCAACAGACCATCTGCTGAGCGATATAGACAGACATGCTCAGGGCTGTGGCCGCCGCCAGTGATAACGGTCCAGGTCTCTTGCCCGATCGTCAGCCCCTGCCCGTCCTGAAGGCGGCAATACTGGTCTGGAAGCGGCGCGACCCCGCGAGAAAACTGGCCATAGCCCTGCCGCCAGGCGCTCAGTTGCGCCTCGGACCATCCTGCGGCCTGATAGAAAGCCACATGGGACTCTGGCACCGAAGCGCCTGTTTGCCCCAACAGCATTCGCGCGGTCAGATATTCCGTGCGGCTCATCCACAAAGGGCAGTCATGAGACTCACACAGCCATCCCGCCAACCCCAGATGATCCGGATGCAGGTGCGTGGCGATCACCCCCTCGACCGCGACACCCGCAAAATGTTCGGACAAGACTTCTGTCCATAACGATCGGGTCAGCCCTGTATTCAGCCCGGTATCGACGATCACAAGCCCCGTTTCGTTCCGCAGGATCCAGACATTGATATGATCAAGACTGAAGGGCAGCGGCAAACGCAGCCATGCCACATCCTCGGCCACCCAATGAAGCTGACCCGCCGCCGGGGCTTCGGCAAAGGGATAGGTCAGGCCCTTTGACCGAAGAGGCCCATCGGTTGTCGAATGCGTGTCCGACGCGGCCAAGCTTTGGGTGAGTGTCATGATCAGACCCGCAAGAGTAGGTTCCCATTCAAAACGCACTGTGCCCTTAGTCCCAAGCCTGTGTCAAAAACCTTTTCCTCCCCGTGATAAAGCGCTTTTCCCGCATCTAGAGCCCGACTAATGTGCGCGCATCTGGCTCCGGAGGAATTGCCTGAAATGAAGCGCTTGTCTGTCTCGGTTGCGGTAATCGCGGCCCTCACGGCGGGGGTCATCAGCCCCAATGCCAACCCGAAAATCGACCCGAAAGCGGTCACCAAGGGCATGGCCGAAGTGCCAGCCGTCCTGACCGAAGCGGGCCTGACCTGTGAGCCGGTCAATGCCCTGCATCTCGGCACCTCAACCCTAAAGGTCGAAAAAAAGTCGGTTAAGGCCGAAATCTATGAAGTCGCCTGTAAGTCGGGCATTGGCTATATAATCAACAAAAAAGTTGATATGGCCCCTGAATACTCGAACTGCCTCCAGCTTGCTCTGGCCGCCGAAAAAGACAAAAAGGCCCTGACCTGTAAGCTGCCGGAAAACGCCAACACCACAGCTTGGCTGGGCACCCATATCGCCAGCCTTGGCCAGACCTGTACGGTCCAGAAGGCCAATTGGCTAGGGACGGCTGCAACGGCAAAATTTGACCGCTATGAAGTCAGCTGTGCCGAACAAAAAGGCTATGTGGTCGATGTCCTGTTGCCGGGCTCGACGGCCAAGCCGAACGTGATCGACTGTCTGGCTATGTCCACCACGGCGAACGCCTGTACCTTGACCCCCAAGGCGACCATGGTCGCGGGCGTGTCTGCCCTGGCCAAGAAAGCCGACGCCGCCTGTGAAGTGACCGATGTCCTTTGGGTTGGCACCCTCGGCAAGGCCAACAACCGCCTGATCGAAGTGGCCTGTCAGGGTAAGCCGGGCTTCATGATCGAGTCGACCGCCCAGGACGAGTTCATCCGCAGCCATGATTGCGTCCGCGCCGAAGCCTATGGCGGGTGCAAACTTTCGGACGTCGCTGCGGTTAAGCAGCAAGCGGCTAAAGGCTACGCCACGATCGTCAAGGCCAACAAGCTGAGCTGCCAAGCGACTGACTTCCGGGTGATTGGCACTGAAAACAGCACCAACCGTGACCTGGTTGAGCTGAAATGCGCCGACAAGCCGACCGGCCTCGTGGGTCTGTTCCCGCAAGCCAACTCTAAGGCCAAATTTGAATACTATGACTGCCTAGCGGTTCAGCGTCGCGGTCAGAAGTGCAGCCTGACCGACGAGGCCGCGCTTAAGGCGCACCTCGACACCCTGATCAAGGCCAACAAGAAAGATTGCGATGTTAGCGACTATCGCGTCATCGGTGCCAGCGTGAACGACAACGGCACCGTGTTCGAAATCGCTTGTACCAACAAGCGCGGCTACATCGCTGAACTGATCACCTATCAGGACAAGTTCTTGGCGGCGATCCCCTGTAACGTGTCCGTCCAACAAGGGGGCGACAAGTGCGAGATCCCCGGCAACGGCACCTATGTGTCCAACATAAAATAACGCCTGCGGGTCACTGATCCGGATACCCTGAAACCCCCGCAGGCATCCCTGCGGGGGTTTTTTGCGCTTAAGCCCCGTCCATTCGGATTGATCCAGACGCCACCGTAGCCGTAAATGCTAGAGGGCCGTTAGGGTCCACCACCTCGGGAGGTCTCCATGCACCGTCGTTCACTTCTGCGCACCCTTGGCACGGCGGCAGTTTCGCTCAGCGCCGCAACCCTCATGCTGGCCAGCCCGGCAGCCGCCCAGCTGAAGGTCAGCGAAGCTGCGCCCGACTTCAGCCTGCAATCTGCTGAAAATGGAAAACTTGGTACCTTTGCGCTCAAGTCCGCGCTGAAAAAGGGCCCGGTGGTTGTTTATTTCTACCCCAAGGCTTTCACCTCGGGCTGCTCGATCGAAGCGAAGATGTTTGCGGACAACATCAGCGCCTTTAAAGCCGCCAACGCCAGCGTGGTAGGCGTCTCTACGGACGACATCAAAACCCTTCAGGACTTTTCCACCAAGGACTGTGGCGGCAAGTTCCCGGTCGCCGCCGATACCAAGGGCACCGTTGCCGACAGCTATAAGGTCAAGAACGCCATGGGCATGGCCTCGCGCGTAACCTTTGTCGTCACCCCGAACGGCAAGGTCGCCTTTGTCCAAGGCGGCAGCGACCCTAAGAC
>DAITMY010000078.1:0-9212 GCA_036834925.1 Asticcacaulis sp. | reverse complement strand
GTTCAGGATCAGCATCGAAACCATATAGACCCGCCCGGTGAGAATATGGTGCGGTGAGCCTTTGCGGGTGGAGAAGCCATAGGCCCCGGCGGCGAGGGCGACCAAACAGGCCAGACTGTGCAGCCACCCCAGTGGAAGCAGATCAAGATTCATGCTCAGCGCACCAGCCGAACGGGGATGATCGCGCCCTTGGGACCGACCTGAATGGCCGCATCCTTAAAGGTCGGCGGCCCCATGACGCCCCTAGCGTCGCGGCTGTAGCCCCAGGGTTCGGTGGGCTCGCCCATCATGCCAAAGTTCAGGCGGCCATCGTTGTTCACGTCCTGAAAGGAGACCACGGCATAGGTCCCGGCGGGGACGCCGGTAAATCGCGCGACGGCTGTACCATCCGCAGAGACCGCGACGCGGTCGGCAAAGCGGGTGGGGCGCATAAACTCGGCTTCAGAACTGAGCTGCACAAAGATCGGCCCCCCGGGAACGCCGCCGCTGAAGCGGACCTCCACAGTGGCGGCGGACGGGTTTGCCGATTGGGCGGTGGTGGCCACAGGGGCCATGAGTGCGAACGCTGCGATCACAGAAAAGAGTTGGGTTTTCATCTTTGGTCTCACGGTGAAAAGAACTTTGTAAAATAAAGTACATGAAAAGGCAGGAGTCAAGAGGCGAAAAACCCCGGCACGACAGGATCGCGCCGGGGAGGTCTTAGGCTTTGAATTTAAATACTATTTATGGTTTTAGGCCGCGCTGCTCGTGCCCGGTAGGGACTGACTGTAGCCCAAGCGGGCGTTCAGCTTGTCGATCAGATCGATGGCGGCCTCGGCAATGACGGTGCCGGGGGTGTAGACTGCCGCAACGCCCATTTCGAGCAAGAGGGGCACGTCTGAGGGGGGGATCACTCCGCCGACCACGATCATGATCTCGTCATGACCGGCGGCGGCCAGCTGGTCACGCAGGGCCGGGGCGAGGGTCAGATGCCCGGCGGCAAGGCTTGAGGCCCCAACCACGTGAACATGCTCTTCTATAGCCGTGGCGGCCGCTTCCTCGGGCGTTTGGAACAGCTCGCCGACCACCACGTCAAAGCCGAGATCGGCATAGGCGGTTGCGACAACCTTTTGTCCCCGGTCATGGCCATCCTGACCCATCTTGGCCACCAGCACCTTGGGGGGGCGGCCATCGGCCTCGGTAAAGGCGCGGACCATATCGCGCGCGCGGGCCATCAAGGCGTCGGGTCCGGCGGCCTTGGCATAGACCCCGCGCACCATGTCCGGGCGGGCGGCATGGCGGCCAAACACGGCCTCAAGGGCATCGCTGATTTCGCCCACCGTGGCGCGGGCGCGGGCGGCCTCGACGGCCAGAGCCAAAAGATTGGCATTGCCGCGTGCGCCCTCAGTCAGGGCCTTGAGGGCGGCGTCGACGCGGCTCGGATCGCGGTCCGCCTTGAGGCGGGCCAGCTTCGCCAGCTGTTGGTCGCGCACGGCGCTGTTATCGACCTTGAGCACCGGAATGTCATCCGTCCGGGTCGGGCGATAGCGGTTGACGCCGACCACGCTCTGTTGGCCCGTATCAATCCGGGCCTGGGCCTCGGCGGCGGCTTGTTCGATGCGCAACTTGGGGATCCCAGCTTCAATAGCCTTGGCCATCCCGCCCAGGGCCTCAACCTCTTCGATATGGCCCAGTGCTCGGACGGCCAGATCATGGGTCAGGCGCTCGACATAGTCCGATCCCCCCCAAGGGTCGATGACGCGGGTCAGGCCACTTTCCATTTGCAGCAAAAGCTGGGTATTGCGGGCAATCCGGGCAGAGAAGTCCGTCGGCAGGGCCAGAGCCTCGTCGAGCGAATTGGTGTGCAGGGACTGGGTCTGTCCGCCCGCCGCCGCCAGAGCCTCGATCAGGGTGCGGGGGACGTTGTTGAACACATCCTGGGCGGCCAGCGACCAGCCCGAGGTCTGGCAGTGGGTGCGCAACGACAGGCTGCGCGGATCCTTGGGGGCAAAGTTCTGTTGCACAAGGCGGGCCCACAGTAGCCGGGCGGCCCGCATCTTGGCCACTTCCATGAAATAGTTCATGCCGATGGCCCAGAAGAACGACAGGCGTGGCGCGAACTGGTCCACATCCAGCCCCGCGGCGATGCCCGAGCGGATATAGTCGATCCCGTCGGCGAGGGTATAGGCCAACTCCAGATCCGCCGTCGCGCCGGCTTCTTGCATGTGATAGCCGCTGATCGAGATCGAGTTAAAGCGCGGCATCTCCTTGGAGGTATAGGCAAAGATGTCGGCGATGATCCGCATTGAGGGTGCCGGGGGATAGATATAGGTGTTGCGGACCATGAACTCCTTGAGGATGTCGTTCTGAATGGTCCCGGACAACTTGTCCCGGCTGACGCCCTGTTCTTCGGCGGCGACGATATAGAGCGCCAGAACCGGCAGCACGGCTCCGTTCATGGTCATGGACACGCTCATCTGATCGAGCGGAATGCCGCTGAACAGGGTTTGCATGTCGAGGATCGAATCAACCGCTACACCCGCCATGCCGACATCGCCGGTGACCCGCGGATGGTCCGAGTCATAGCCCCGGTGCGTGGCCAGATCGAAGGCGATCGACAGGCCTTTTTGTCCGGCGGCGAGATTGCGCCGATAGAAGGCGTTCGACTCTTCAGCGGTCGAGAACCCGGCGTACTGGCGCACCGTCCAAGGGTTGGTGGCGTACATGGTCGGATAGGGGCCGCGCACAAAGGGGGCCAAACCCGGCCAGCTTGCGGTGAAATCCAGCCCCGTACTGTCAGTCGGCTCATAGATGGGACGGATCGCGAGGCCTTCGGGCGTTTGCCAAGGGGCCATCCGTGCGGGGTCGATATTTCCCCCGGGCTTGCTGACCAACAGGCTGTCGAAATCCAGCGCCGTCAGGTCCGGCTGGGTAAAGGCTGACCGGCTCATGCTGCGACCTCCGACAGAAGTGTGTGCGCCGTTTCAAGCGCGCTGACGATATCCATACCCATGTAGATGAAACCCGAAGCCCCGGCCTGTTGCAGGCGTTCGCTGAGATCGGCACCCAAGGCCTTGGGATGTCCGGCGATCCAGACGGTGCGAGCCCCCTGTGACAGGAGCATTCGAACGGCGGCTTCGCCCGCTTCGTCATAGAGCGCATCCGTGCTGCACAGAACCGCCAGCGGGGCCGGGGCTTCATCGGACTCGAGCCCGCCCGCAGCGAACAGATTGCGGGCAAACATCAGCCGGGCGGTATAGTCAGCCGGTGTGCCGAGGGTGTGGGTCTGGACCCGGGCGGATCCGGCGGGCAGGGCGGCAGCGGCAGCCCGGAGCACTTCAAACGGGGCTGAAAGCCGGCTCGCACCCAGCGGGGCCACGACGGTATCGGGCGTGGTGATCGGGGTCTGAGCGGGTGTGAAGGCGAGGGCCGCGACATCGACCGACAGGACCTCGACCGGGCGGCTGTGAAGATCCGCGAATTCAGAAACGCCAATCAGGCCCTGACGGCGGGTGCGGATCGCGGTTTCACGGGCCTGTCGGGCGGTTTCCACCTCGGTCTGTAGCGTGCCCGACACGACGGCGGCCATCAGACCGGCGTCCGTGGACAGGGCCTGAAGCCGGGGCCAAACGGCGCGGGCCAGATCAAGGCTGAAGCTCTCCAGATAGCCGCTGCCCCCCGCCGGATCGGCAACGCGGCCGAGATGGGCCTCTTCCATCAGGATAAGCTGGGTGTTGCGGGACAGACGCCGGGCAAAGTCGTCGGCCAGACCCAGAGGCTGGGTGAAGGCATCGAGCATCACCGTTGTAGCCCCGCCCACTGCTGCGGCAAAGCCCGAGAGGGAAAGCCGCAACAGGTTGCTCCAGGGATCAAGCGGCGACAGCATCCGTCGCGAACTGTGCACCCGGATCTGTGGCGTCGCTGCCGAAAGGCCGTGAGCGGTCAGTAGCTTGGCATAAAGCAGGCGCGCCGCGCGCAGCTTGGCCAATCCGGCAAAATAGTCCGTATCCGCCGTCAGGGTCAGGGTTTGCCGGGCAAAGGCCTCGGCGGGATCTAGGCCATCGCCGATCAGGGTTCGGGCGTAGTGCAGCAGGCTAGCAAAGGCGAGGGCCAGTTCCTGAACGTCCGTGCCGCCGGCTTCATGGACCACGCGGCCTGAGGGGGCAAACAGGCTGGCCTTGGGATAGGCGGCGGCATGGCGCATCGCCGTCTGGAGGCAGCGTCCGAGCTGAAGGTCATACCCGCCGGGCGCCGTCCCTGTGGTCAGCATCAAGCTTATCGGATCAAAGTCTAAGCCGAGACGGGCTTCGGGGGCGCCCTTGGCCAGCACCGCCAAGGCATTGGCGGCTTCAGGGGCGTACCAGCCCGCCTCCAGCGAGACGGGCGCCAGATCCAGTAATACCCCGTCCAGAACGACCGCTAACTGATCCTGATCGAGGGCACAGATGCCCGTCTCTCCGCTGGGATCGAGGCAAAGATGCAGCGAAGCGGCCCCGTTCTCCAGCTCATTCAGCGCGAGACGATTGGCCTCGCTGGGATCCGGATGATCCACCCGCATGCGCAGGTCCCAAGGCCGTTGGACATCCTCGGCGGGGGCGGCGCGCACCGGTACTCGCGCGGTCGCCGGGGGATAAAGTGGTTGCAGGGTCAAGCCATCGAGCGTGCGCGTGATCAGCTTGTCAAACGCCGTCCCCTTGAGCGTTTTTTCCGCCAAAGCCTGCCAGTCAGCCTGTTCAGGCAGGGCAAAGGTTTCGGCCAACGGGCGCACAGGGTGGTCTGCAACCATCGGGGCGGGGCTCGGGTCAGGCATAGGCGGGTCCTCCGGGGAGATCTTGAGGCCTTGGGGCCGTTCTGTATCCGGGGATCCGCTCGGTTTAGACCCCGGTTGCGCCCGGTTTGCGACCTCTGGGTGCCAAGGTCAAGCGGCTTGTCCCCGGACAAAAGATCAAAGTTCGGCAGGACGGAATGGGATGCGCAAGGATCATCCATTTTGCATGGCAATGGCGCATGGATATGCCTGGGGATAACCGAAATCTCTGCGCCGCAGGGCAGGGCCGGTCACTGTTTTGAAGGCGAAACAGTTCAGGAGGGCCAAACCCGTGGCCGCAGATGACATGACCCCACGACTGGCCTTGCCCTTGTTGCAGGGCGGGCAGTTACAGAAACATCTCAGCCTCAATCAGGCCCTCAGCCGTCTGGATCTCTGGTGCCAAGCGGTGGCGGAGGCGGCGGACCTTACAAGGCCGCCTCATGTTGTTGAGACCGGCCAGGTCTTTTTGCTGGGAACGCCTGCCGCCGACAGTGTCTGGGCCGGATTCCAGTCTGGCGATGTCGTGGTCCGCACGGACGACGACTGGGAAGCCATAACCCCACCCGAGGGAGTTCGGGTCTATGTGCGCAACGAAGCCCAGATCCGGATCTTTCAGGCTGGGCAATGGGTCCCGATGGGGCGGACCTTGCGTGTGCTTGGACCGGTCGAGCGTCTGGGGGTGGGGACGGATCCTTCGGAGGCCAATGTGGTCTCGGTCAAGGGGCCGTCAGTCTTGTTGTCGGCCCGTGCCCCGGACGAGGGCGGGACCGGCGATTGCCGCCTGAGTCTCAACAAAAGCAGCGCACAGCGCACCGGTTCGCTGATCTTTCAGTCGGCGTGGTCTGGGCGTGCCGAAATCGGGCTTATGGGCCAGGATGATCCGGCGCTCAAGGTCGGGGCCGACGATGGCCAATGGCGCGAGGTTTGGCGGGCGGACCGGCAGACCGGAAGCCTGTGGGTCGGAGCAATCCGAGGGCTCAGCGCGGCCACCCAAGCCGATGCGCCGGTGACGCTCGCGCAGATGCAGGCGGCTTTGGCGGCCCTAAAGGCGGAGCTGAAGCCATGATCCGGAATGGGTTGCATCCCTCTGTGGCGGATCTGGATCTGACTGGATGGACCTGGCCGCACTTTAGGGCCCAAGAGCTCGCGTGCCGTTGTCAGGGACGCTTCTGCGAAGGCGAGTATTTTCACGATCCGGTTTTTCTGGACGCCTTGGAGCACCTTCGGGCCAAAATGGCGCGCCCCTTGGCGATCAATTCCGCCCGTCGATGCGCCGGACACAATCAAGCGGTCGGAGGGGTGCCGGGCTCTTGGCACACTCGGACATTGGCCGTGGATATCGGGGTGACGGGCTGGAGCCTGCCTGCGCGACGCGCGCTGTTGGCGGCATCGAGATCCCTAGGCTTTGGCGGGATCGGCCTGGCGCGGACGTTCTTACATCTGGATCGTCGTCCCTTGCCTGCCTCAAGCCGGGCGGTGGAGTGGACCTATCAGCCGGGAGGGCGCGACCTATGGCGTTAGACGCGGTTCCCATCATTGGGATTTTAGGGGGTTTGAGTGGCTTAGCGGGCGCAGTCGTGAACCGTTTGGTGCCCTTGAGAGAGGATCTGACGGAGTTTAAGGCCAAGCGTCTCAGGCCTCGTAATGCGTCCGGGCCGTCGGTTCGGATGGTCCGGGCGCTGGTTCGGCCGGTCTTGACGATTATGATCTGGGTGATGGTGATGGCGGTGTTTTTCGCCATCCTGGCTCAGGACTGGCCCGAAGATCGGATCAGCGCACTGCTGGCCCCTGTGATCGAAACGCTGAGCTATGCCGCAACCACGGCCATGGCGTGGTGGTTTGCCGATCGAGGGATTCGGGGTCGTAAAGACCCCTGATGGCGAAGTTTAAACCGGATCCGCCAAAGTCTTGTCCGCAGGGGCCACTTTGCGCTGATACTCAGGGTCCGCCAATTGCTGTTGTTCGAGCGCACGGTTGATGGCCACGCACCACAAGGACCGAACCGTCTCAAACGCCTCGTGCTCGAAATCAACATAGGCCGCATTGGGGACGGACGCCGACAGGCGGGCCCCAAAGCCGGGGCTCGGATAGGCATACTGCCACAGGCCCATGATAGCGGCATAGCTCCGGCCCGTTGTCGCGCGGGCGGCTTCGCCGGATAAAAGGCCGTGGCTGATCTGTTCGACCCGGTCTGCGATCCGACGCATCAGCGCCACGACACACAGACGAAGATTTAAGGCATCTTCGCGAGCCAGCATTTCCGTAAACCCGCCGATGAGCCGGAAAGCAAAGTTAATCTGGACCTTATCGACCAGAAACGGGGCGACAATGGCCTCCGCCAGTGTATCGGGAGACAAGGCGGTCTGGGGCGAGAGCGCGACCGCAGCATCAATCCGTCGCAGGGTTTCGTCTACACACTCGGTCAGCTTGGCTTCAATGATCCGGGCATACATCTGCTCAACAGAGCGATAGTAAAGGTAGAAGGTTCCCTTGGCGCAGCCGATTTCCTGAGTGATCTCTGCGACCGTCGCAAAACGTGCGCGGTTGTTCGTATAAAGAGTCGTCGCGGCATCCATAAACTGACGCGGGTCGATCGAGCGAGTGCGGCGCGGCTTACGTCCCTGTGTTCCGGCCTGTGTTCCGGCCAGTGTTCCGGCCGGCGTACCGGAATGGTCTTCAGACGGAGGCATGCTCAACTCTCGACTAGGTTATACGCACACAGATGAAACTATCAGTGACAGCTTCATGTGAATATCTCGTGAAATCAGGAATTATGCCCTATCTCAATTCCTCGGCTCACGCCGGGGTGTGTCATTCCTGCACAAGCTCTATCCGGGTTGTCTTAGCGGACTCCCCGTCCTAGGGTGAAGTGGTTTTTACTATGTTTGCTTAATTGTAATGCTATGGGGCATGGGGCTGCCGCCGCGCTGGCGATGGCAGCGCATGACGTGGTCCGCTGCCCCCATGAATGGAAGAAGGAAACACACGGCTTGGCTACGCGCCCCGCCCGGGCGGCTTAAACCCGCCAGCCAGCGGCGCGGGCCAAGGCCAATTCTTGCGCGCTGGCAGGGGTATGGGCTACGAAGTCGCCATGCTGCAGTCCGAGAGCGTGGATCAGCGGGCCGTCATACTTGCCTGACAGCAGCAGGATGCCTTCCGCCGCGAGGAGGTCGCGCGTCCCCCGCCCGCCGTCAGCGCGGATGCGGCGCATGAAGTCCTTCTGCCGGGCAACCCCCTCAACTGTCTCGCGGGTGACGGGGATGCCCTGCACAGCCCGGAACAGCGCCATTACCCGGTCATTACCGGTTCGGCCTGACACGATCCGCTCCACCGATGCCGTCGGGATGGTGCGCCAGAAGTTTGGCGGGTATGGGTGATCCGCAAAGACCCAGCGGATGTGCGCAAATCCTGCGGCAGATATGCTTTTCTTGGCGTCCCTATTGGCGCTGGCTGTCAGGTATTCAAGGCGGGCAACGATCAGCCCGAGGTAGCACCGGGCGCGGACCTCATCAGCGGCAACGAGGATGCAGGGGTGCCCGATGGCCTCCCCCGGTATCATCCAGTTGTTGCCCATCGTGTGCTTAATGTCGGTGTCGTGCCCGGCAACGACCGCATCCAGACGCCCGCGCGGAAGCGAGAGTAGCGCGCGGAGCATGATCTCAACGCGGGTACCGATGTAGGTCTTTTCGGTCTTCTCCAGCTCGTCATAGGACCGCCGCCCCGTCCTGGGCGTCTGGATCACATCGTCAATGACCTCGCGCAGGAGCGCCGGGACCTCTTGAGCAAGCCTACCAGCACCACCCGCGCGCTGTTCGAGGTCAGCGACTATCGCAGAGGACACCGCAAAGTCGGGGTGGCCGGGGACGACAAGGCTGGCAGGAAGGATGGCGCGCAAAGTGTATGATACTCCACTAAAATTGGTGGAGAGTGTTGCACAGGGGGCGCGGCTGGTCGAGGCTAGGCGCGGACGGCGTGGATGCGTCTTGCTGTCAGGGCAGCGCGGATGTTCTCACCAACGGCCCGTGCGACAGGTGGCGGGAAGGCGTTGCCCACTTGCCGGTAGGCGGCTGTCTTGCGGCCCGTGAAGTGCCAGTCCCCTGGGAAGCCCTGAATGCGCGCCACCATAGGCACGGTCAGTCGGGGCATTCCAACAAAGTCCGCCTCCGGGGCATCCTCGGCAACAGTCTTGCCGTTGACCCCGAGCGTTGCCCATGCAGCCCGGGCGCGGGTTGGCCCGAGGTCTGGGCCGCCGTGCTTCTTCGACCCGCCCACGATGGTCGGTGCAATCTCATCTGCGCGCTTGGCCCAAGCGGAAGCGCCACGCCAGCCGTTCGCGGCCATCATGTCCCGGAGGACGGCACCGACCGTTGGCGGGTTGTGCGGCTGCGGCGTCGGCCAGTCAAAGTGTTCAGCGGATGAATAT
>DAITMY010000077.1:0-9299 GCA_036834925.1 Asticcacaulis sp. | reverse complement strand
GCCAATGGCCTGTAACGCGGCCAATCTGACCGTCGGTTTCGTAATCAAGGCCTGCGGATCCGGCCCATTCCGATACGCCCGGCAGACGCTGGCCGCTTAGATCATAGGCAGCGGTAGTCCCCGTCAGGAATTCCAGCGGCGGCGGCCCGTTGCGGAAGCTGGCGTATTTGGCGTCCGTCCAGGCGATGCTGGAATAGGTGCTGAGCCCCGGCAGCGGATTGAAGCGGGCGTCGAACTCGGCCCCTCGGACCTCGACCTTGTCAATATTAGCCAGATAGCCGCGGATCGCCCCGGGACCGGAATCCACCACATTGGCCTGATAGTCTTCGATGTCGGTCTGATAGGCTGCAAGGTTCAGGGTCAGGCGGCGGTTCAGCCACTGGGTCTTGATCCCCGCTTCGAGGTTTTGTGTCTTTTCCGGGCGGATCCGGGCGCTGACCAGAGCCGGATTGCCCGCCGCATCTGTGGGGATCCCGGCGGCATTGATCCCGCCCGATTTGAACCCGCGTGAGACCGTGACATAGGTCAGAACGTCGGGCGTGACATCCCAGGCCAGCGAGATCTGACCCGACGGGCTGCTGTCGGTAAAGTCCGCGTAGTATTTCTGGGGCCGCGCTACTGAGGCAATGCGGTTGACGAGGTCCGGCTGGGTGGTGGCCAATCCGCCACTGACCGTCTGGGTGAAATCACCGGACTTGGTTTCCTTGGTGTAACGCAGGCCGCCCGTCAGATGCAGCTCAGGCGTAATGTCCCAGGTGGCCTGACCAAAGGCGGCATAGGAGCGGGTCTTGGACCGTACGATTGTGCGCGCCGTCAAACCGTCCAGTAGATTCGACGGGATGGCGGTGTTGTTAAAGCTGGTCCCAAGCAACCAGCGCGCCGCATGGCGGCCGTAGGACTCAACGCCGTTGGTTTCCACCTTCTGGTCAAAGGCATAGAGCCCGACGACCCAGTCGAGGGTCTGGTCGCCGTCCGAGGCCAGCCGCAGCTCTTGCGACCACTGGGACTGTTCCGACGGGTTCTGAGACTTCGCGCGGATATCCAGTGCCGTATAGTCCCGGTCATTGCTGGGCCGCCAGACCCAGTTGCGGGCGGCGCTGACCGAGGTCAGGGTTACACCCCCGAGGTCCCAGTCGGCCTTGATGCTGCCCCCCTGAAGGATCTGACGGGCCTGAAGCGGGGCATCGACATCCACCAGCCGGTCATAGACATTTTCTGAAGCCGGTTTGTAATTGAACGCCGCTGCCAGCGCCGGAAACTGGGACGCCGCTGAACGACCGGTCGGGCCATAGCGGACAAAGGCCAGGGTGTGAGCGTTCGGATCCTGTTCGGAAAAATCATAGCTGGCGCGGATCGTCAGCTCGGAAGACGGGGTGAACAACAAGGTGCCCCGGGCGGCAAAGTTGCGCCGGTCTTCTTGGCGGGTTTTGAGCGTAGTGTTGTAGAACAGGCCGTTGCGTTGCGTCCCGATTAGAGCCAGACGCCCTGCAAGGATATCGCCCAACAGTGCCCCGGAGACTACGGCCTTACCCTGAACGTAGCCATAATTGCCCGCCGTGACTTCGAGCTGGCCCTCGGGCTCAAAGGTCGGGTCGCGAGTGGTCAGGCTGACGGCACCCGCCGTGGTGTTTTTGCCAAAAAGCGTCCCTTGCGGACCGCGCAGCACCTCGACGCGCGCCACATCCAGAAGCTCGACCACGGCCGAGCCCGGCCGGGCGAAATAGACGTCATCGACATAGATGCCGACGCCATTTTCCAGTCCGTCGTTGGTCAGGCCGGTATTCGACCCAAGACCTCGGATCGTCACGGCCGTGTTACGGGCATTGGAGGAAATCAGCTGCAGGCTAGGTTGGATTTTCGTCACCTGTTCCAGGGTGGTGACGCCGGAGCGTTCCAGCTGGGCACCGCTGAGTGCTGAAATGCTGAGGGGCACATCCTGGAGGCTTTCGGTGCGGCGGCGGGCCGTCACCAGCACTTCCTGGACATTGGCACTGGTCTGGGCCTCGGCTGCGGGTTCCGCGAGATCGGTGGGTGTGGCCGCGAATGTAGGCAGGGGAAGCAACAGACCAAAACCGGTCAGGCTCAGGGCCGTGCGGGTCAAGAATTTGAGCGACATAAGATCATCCTGTTCGATAAAGAACGTGAGAACGCGATGACTTTCAGTGGCCTGATCAGCTTATCGGGGTGTGGAGCGTGTTGTTTTTGTTGAGGGTAGATCGAACCGGTGTTTTTCACGGGTCTCGATCTGGACGATTTGGCGGTTGTGGACGGTGACCTCGACCGACCCGAATGACAGGCCCCGGATTGCGCTGAGAATCAGGGCTTCCGTCTCGGTGGCGAGGGTTTCGGCATGGGTTTCGGTCATCAGAGTAGGCCTTCATCAGATGGCAGGTCGGGATTTAACCCGGACCCAAACAGAGAACGCAGACAAAGATTTCACCGCACAGGGCCTCGTGGCGTAGCGGCGATATGGAAAAGGTGACGCTTAAAACCAACTAAATCAATAAGAATTAAAACCCTTTTGAACGCTTAATTCTAATCGATTTGGCCGTGATTGCTAAACTGTTTTGATTGGCTTTTTTCAGCAGGCGATTGACGGTGATGGTAAATTGGCAAGGATTTCGGACAATAGATTGGGCGCGGCCCAGCTCGGGCAATCGACGGCCAGAGCCATGTGACCCAGCGTGGCCATGAACTGGCTGAGGGCGTCGAGATCCTTGAGCGCCCGGAAGTTCAGACTCAGCGCGGCGCTTTCGCCGATAAGGGGCGCATAGGCCTGGGTCGCGTCATTAAGATAGACCCCGGTTTCATAAGCCGCCTGAACATAGGCTTCTGAGGGGAAGGCGTTGGCCCAAAGAGACGCTTCGACCAGACGTCTCAAAATACGCCGGACGATACGCGGATCTGCATCGAGAAGGCCTTCGTCCACACTGACCGCGCGCAGTTCCACCAGACCACTCAGGCGCGGATCGGACCAGGCCATGGACGGACTGAAGCGATAGACCTCCCGGACCTGAGGGTGTCGGGCTTGTTCCAGGCCCTTGGCTCCAAACAGTAGGGCCACATCGGTTTCTCGGCGGATAAGGGCCCCCAGCTCCTGTTCGCCCACATGACCGGCCCGGCTCATCGGATCCCCGGTCGCCACTTCGGTCAGCCTGGACTGTTCGAGGGGCAGGTCCAGATAGTCGGTGAGACTGTACCAAGCCCGGTGCGCGCGAACGAGGGCCGGGGAGAACGGCCCGGACTCGACCGGCACCGACCATCGGAACCCGGCGATATCCTTGAGGGTTTCAATCGGGCTGTCGCGGCGCACAACCACGCTAACGCTCTGATAGGTGCGTCCAAGTGCCAGAAGGCGACTCGGCGCCCCTCGCGATCGCGCCCACAAGGCGGTTGCGGCATCGGACTCGCGGATCAGATTGGGCAGGGTATGTAGAATGTGGCCTTCGCGTACGTCACGGGTCACGCTGTCGCGGACCGACACCAGATTAACCGGCTCGCCTTGGAATTCCCGGTTCAGCACGCCCCGGCCACAGATCAGTCCGAGCGTGGTCAACTGGGCGGCGCGGGCATACCAGACAAGCTGGGCGGGGCGCGCGAGGGGTGAGAGGGGCATGGATCCGACCTCCTGTGTGTTTGGGACAACCCAACGTAGCGCGGCGGCGATTATATAAAACTCAGATTTTCTTATTTATACGGATAGAAATAATTAAGATATTGATAAAATTGCATAATATGCGGTTTAAAATACAACCATTATTGTAATAATTATTGCTGGGGCGTTTTTGATGGTTGCGGAAATGGCTCTGACGGCGTCTCGCGCCGGAAACTCGTAGGATTTAATGCCCGAATAGTGCCGTTTTTTGTGAGTTTGTCATACTGACACGCTACGGAGTCAACATCAGGGTCCACCTCATTCTCGGCGTGGCCCCATCCGGATCAAGTAGCGATGTCGATGAAAACACTGAGTTTTGGCCTATTCGCCTTTGTGGCCTTGGCCGCCCTGAGCGCGCTCACCACGCCCGCCGAGGCGGCAAAACCTGCCCGTCACGTGATCATCATTGGTGTGGATGGTCTGAGCACCGATGGTGTACGCAAAGCAAAAATGCCGGTCTTACGCGACATGATGGCCAAGGGCAGCACTAGCCTTTACGCACGCGGCGTCATGCCGACCAGCAGCTCGTCCAACTGGGCTTCGATGCTCAATGGAGCCGGACCAGAACAGCATGGCGTGACCAACAATGACTGGCGGGTGGGCAAATACAAGTTTCCCACGGCGGTCACCGGGTCTGGCAACTTTTTCCCGTCTTTGTTCCAGATCGTGACCGAGCAGCATCCGGAATGGGAAGTGGGCTCGATCTATCAGTGGGACGGGTTTGGTACTCTCTATGACCCGCGCTTTGTCGATTACAATGTGAAAACAAAGACGGAGGATGAGGCGGCAAGCCTAGCCGCAGACTATATCCGTCAGAAGAAACCTAACCTTTTGTTTGTCCACCTCGACCATGTCGATCATGCGGGTCATGACGCCGGCCACGGTACCCCAAACTATTACAGCGCCGTCGAAAAGGCCGATGCGCTGATCGGTCAGATCCGCCAGGCCACAGTCGAGGCGGGCATAGATAAGGACACGACCATTATCGTAACTTCGGACCACGGTGGCGTTGGCAAAGGTCACGGCGGCGAAAGCCTCGCTGAACTGGAGATTCCGTGGGTTGCTTATGGTCGTGCAATCCGGGCCGGGCGTGATCTGGATCAACCGATTAACACCTATGATACGCCGGCCACGGCGGCGAAGCTTCTGGGCGTGAGCATCCCTTATGCTTGGGTCGGACGTCCTGTGGTGCAAGCGCTGGAGGGCGAGCCCGAACCGAACCTGATCTATCCGACCCACCGCCCAGAGCCGGCCAACTGAGGCAAGGTGGGGCATTGCTATGTGTCCCATCCCTCACACACGCCCATCCGACAGTTTCTCTAGAGGCCTTTCCGGACCGGCCCAGCCTTCGGTGCGAATGGTCCAAAGCCACGAGCAGGACATTTCGTCTGATTGTTTCCTCGTCCCCGGCTCTATACCTTGCTTATCATTAGCAAAAAGGGGCAGCCCATGACCGATCCGGACATTTTGACCGCCAACCCGTCTGCGAGCGACTGGGCCTCACATCGCGGTGCAGCTTGGGCGACCCATCTTTCGGCGATGGAGGCGACCCTTGAACCGGTCAATGACCCGCTCATTACGGCCCTCTCACTGGGTGATCAGCCTTTGCGCATAGCGGATCTGGGGTGTGGCGGTGGGGCTACGACCCGAGCGCTCAAGGTCCGGGCCGCATCCGGCAGTCGAATTGATGGCTTTGACATCTCTCCGGATCTGATCGCGGCGGCAACAGCGGATCCGCGGCATGATGGGCTCACCTTTAAAGTGGCCGACTTGTCGGTCGCCGCGCCACCCGAAGGGGCCTATGACCGCCTGGTGTCGCGCTTTGGCATGATGTTCTTTGATGACCCTGCCGCCGCCTTTGCCAACCTGCGGCCTTGGTTGACGTCGGGGGGCCTTCTGGCATTTGCGGTTTGGGGTAAGCCAGAAGACAATCCGTGGATGACCGTCACCGCTGAGGTGATCGGCCAGTTTGTTCCCTTGCCCGCGCCGATTACGGATGCGCCTGGTCCGTTCCGCTATGCGGACCCGGCCCCTCTGGTCACTCTCTTATCGCAAGCCGGATTCCGAGATGTAGCCGTGAGCGTTTGCTGTCTGGACTTGTGGGTTGGTGGCGGCCTGACGCCAGGGGCGGCTACGGACTTTGCTCTATCCGCTTTTGGCGTTGCCTCGGTCTTGCGTGACGCAGAGGCCGAGACCGTGACGTCCGTTCGCACCGCCTTGGCCGAACGCTTTGCGGGCCACATTGAAGCCAATGGCCACGTCCGCCTCAGTGCCTGTGTCCAGCTGATCACTGCAAAGGGATGAGACACGAGGGGAGGCAGCCACATTGGGTTCCGCCCTAAATTGTCACCCGTCCGTAGCGCGGGACAGGCTCAATTGACACCGAGAGACAAAATGCACCCCCTTCGGTTGACAGGCTGACGTTTAGAGGGATAATGCGGTTATTGTGGCAAAGTCCACGCCGCTGGAATACTGGCGGTATAATAATGAGGAAACGTTTCTGGTCGATCTAAAGTGCAGCCCCCCTTTGGGTTTGTTTTCGGATCGCAAATGACACCGGTGTCAAAGCCGCACCCAGGGAGAGTGACATGACAGGTTTGCGCACAGAAAAACGCCAATTGCGTTCAGGTTTAATCAGCTCTGCATCCGTAGCTATCTTATTGATTGCGACCAGTGCCATGGCCCAACAGGCCGCCCCGGCACCGCAACCGGCCACGGAAGACGTTCAGGAAGTGATCGTCACCGGATTCCGCAGCTCGTTGCAATCGGCCATCAGCGAAAAGCGTCGCAGCGTTGATATGGTTGACGCTATCAAGGCCGAGGATATCGGGAATTTTCCCGACTTGAACCTCGCGGAATCGCTGCAACGTATCCCGGGCATTGCCATTGACCGTGAAGGCGGGGAAGGCCGCCAGATCACGGTGCGCGGTCTGAACTCTGAATTCTCACGCACGCGGCTGAATGGGCTTGAGGCTCTGGCCACCGTTTCAGGCAAGGATGGGGCTGCGGGGACCAATCGTGGTCGCGGCTTTGACTATAACGTATTTGCCGCCGATCTGTTCAGTGCCCTGACGGTTCGCAAGTCGATGTCGGCCGAGGTCGAAGAAGGCTCGCTGGGGGCCACCATCGACCTGCAAACCGCCCGGCCCTTTGACTATAAGGGCTTTACCATGGCGGCTTCGGCGGCTGCCGGTTACAATAGCGTCTCGAAGGAAACCAGCCCGCGCACAACGTTTCTGATTTCGAACCGCTGGGCGGATGGTCGACTGGGCGCTTTGCTGTCGGTGGCCTATGAGACCCGCAACATCCTCGAAGAGTCGACCACCACAACGCGCTGGGAGAATTCGAGTTCAGCGGGTACGGCGGGGCGTTATCGTTCTTACAGCACGGACGGTGGCAAGACCTTCATCAACATTCCGACGGGTACGGCTGCCATTACCGATCCGGAGGCTTTGAAGGTTGTCAACTCCCTCCACCCGCGCATTCCGCGTCACAACCGCTATGAGACCGACCAGAAGCGTCTCGGGATCACCGGCGCGTTCCAGATGCGTCCTGTTGAGGGCACCCTGATCACCCTCGAAGGTCTTTACGCGCAATTTGGCGCGGATCGCAAAGAATGGGAAATCGAAGCGATTTCCTTCTCACGTAGCGGGGCAGGTTTGCCGCGCTCATCGGTCTATGATTACGCGATCGATAGCCGCGGCGTCATGACCAAGGGGTCATTCAATGATGTGGATATCCGCTCGGAAAGCCGCTTTGACGAACTCACCACGACCTTCAAGCAACTGGGCCTGACCTGGGATCAAACTTGGTCGGATCGCCTGAGCTCAAAATTGGTTATCGGGGCCTCCAATTCGCTCCAGGATAACCCTGAGCAAACCACCTTTACCTTCGAGTCCTATGACGTTGACGGGTACCGCTATGACTATAGCGATCCGACCAACCCGCGCTTTGACTACGGTAAATCAAATACGGGCTGTCAGCCTGCTCAGCCCTGTTACTGGACCTATTCGACCAGCAACAGCCTCGGGGATCCCTCCCTGATCCGTCTGCGCCCCAACCAGACCGAAAACACCTTTGATACCATCAAGTTCGATGTGAAATATGATCTCAATGACATGTTCACATTGAAACTGGGCGCGGCTAAACGGCACTATGAGTTCAGATCGAACGAATTTGGTCGTTATACATCTGCACCGCAAACCCGTGATGAAAATGCCGGCGGTTTGATTGCAACGTTAATCAATGCTGACATCGCCAAATATTCCAACACAGTTACGGTCGAGGGCAACACCTATCTGATTCCGAACCTGGATCTGATCCGGTCAACCTTTAAGTATGACTGCCGTTGTACGAATGAGTTTGGCGTGTTCACTTTGAACGAGACCAACGCCAGCTCGCGCAATAATAATCGCCGCGCTGAAGAAGACAGCATGTCTTATCATGTCCAGCTTGACTTCAAATTTGATGTGTTCGGTATGCCGCTGCGCGGGAATGTTGGTACGCGTCAGGTCACAACGGATTTGTCAGCCACGGGCTTTATCGGTCAGGGAAGCAATGCCGTCCTGACCACGGTCAAGCGCAAGTACAAGAACAGTCTGCCGTCGATCAATCTGGTGCTGGAACCGCGTAATGATGTCTTCGTACGCTTCGCCGCAGCCCAGACCATGGCGCGTCCGACTTTGCTCAGCCAGACCCCGGGTGGGGGCTCAATCAATACGTCAAACCTGTCGGTTACGACGGGTAACCCGAACCTTGATCCCGTCCGGTCTGACAATATCGATCTGAGCATCGAATGGTATCCGGATCGCGATACCTTGGTCAGCCTTGCGGTGTTCAAGAAGGAAATCAAATCCTACATCCAGCGTGTGGCCACTCAAGTGCCGCTCAGCCAGCTTGGCTACCAAGCTTCGGATTTCGGTTTGACAGGCGACCCGATCTTTACGGTCACGACACCGACCAATACACCGGGCGGTCCGCTTGAAGGGTTTGAATTCAGCGTTCAGAAGCCCTTTACCTTCCTCCCGGGCATCCTCAAAAATACTGGCGGGATTTTTAACTTCACGCACGTGGACTCGGACATCACTTACATCATCACGCCCTCTTTGACGGCGCCGGTGACCAAAACTGAGAAGCTCTTGGGCCTCTCTAATAAGTCGTGGAACATGACGCTCTACTATGAAGATGAGCGTTTCAATGCCCGCGTCTCCTATGCCTCGCGCTCGGGTTACTTGTCACAATTGAACCCGGGTTCGTCAGCTCTGTTCTGGGGTAAGAATGAGACCAAGAATCTTGATGCCCAGGTCTCTTGGAAGGTCAACAAGAACGTCACTGTATCACTTGAGGCGATCAACCTGACTGACCAAGCCGATGACAAGTTTATCGCCTATGACACTCCGCAAGGAAACAAGGTGGATGATCTGATGTATGAGTATTCAAATACGGGTCGTCAGTTCTTCCTTACGGCGAAATATAAGTACTGATTGAATCTTCAAGGGAAGAGTCGTCCCTTTTCCCTTGTTGCTTGCGCGCCGGAGCTTCGGTTCCGGCGCTTTTTTTGTTGAACGAGAAAAAAACTAAAAACCCACTCGGAAAAGTCCGAGTGGGTCCATGATTAGAGGACGGTCCGTGGCTTCATCTAGGG